>NZ_JBEXZD010000090.1:15249-34830 GCF_040628575.1 Streptomyces sp. NPDC006393 | reverse complement strand
GCGTCGCCGTCGATGGTCAGCCAGGGGGCCACCGCCTCGACCCGCTCCTTGGGCGACGACGCGCCGCCGCTACGCGGCGGAAGAAATGCCGCGCTCCGCACGGCTATTCGACGGCTCCGCCGTCGAATGCGGCCAACGCCGTTGGCCGAGGCTCGAATTGCTCCGCAATTCGGCCTGCAGGAATTCGCTCCGCGAATTCCTGGGGCTGGCTGGGGAGTTGGGTGCGTCGCCTTTCGGTACTCGCCCAAAACCGACCTGGCGTACCGTCAGGTACCTTGCAGTCCGCCGGACTGGTCCGGCTCTGGGCGAAGATACGCTGGTCCTTAATGTAGAGGCAAGCCTCCCTTGTGACCGGCCTCGTCTGGGCTGGAGAGCTGTGCCTCCTCTGAAGGCCATGTATACGCTGGTCAGGGGCTTGGCTCCACGAGTGGGCAGCGGATCCACTCTCTGGGTGGCGTTGCGCGGGGCCGGCTGTTTCTGGAGGAGCTCCCCCCGGGGTCGTCTTGGCCGGTAGGGCGACGGAGGTGCAGGGAACAGCAGGTGTCTCGCTTCTTCAGGTGGAGGTACGCGCCCGAGCTTTCTTGTCTTTGAATTCTAGGGTTCTTGCGGTGAATTCCGTGATGGTGTCCGTGCGGGGATTTTCTTGCAATGCGCTCAGCTTCAGAGATGGCGGTGTGGCTCTGTGAATCTGCGCATTGCTCAGTTTTTCTGCGAAGACGTTCACTGGGGTCATGATCTTGAATTCCCCGGTGGGTGGGTGTGATGAGGCCTGCCCTGATCCTTCGTACGTCGATGTCCTCTTCGTGGCGCCGGATGGTGAGCGGCGGCAGATGCCGTGGCTGCGTGCTGTGCACGAGCAGCGCCTGAAGGACTGTGTGCCGGTCAGGATGTTCCCGGTACGCCGGGGGAAGCGGTTGGCGCCGGGATGGTGGTGGTCGTCGACCACGGAGCGGCTCCTGCACTACGGGAGCGCGGCGCAGCGGGATCGGTTGATGCTGCTCGACCAGGAGCGTCGGGTGGTGGATGTGGCGTGTAGGCCTGTGGAGTTCGTCTGGCGCGCGGGCAGTTCGGTGGTGCGGCATGCTCCGCACTTCCTGGTGCGGTGGGCAGGCGGGCGCAGGGAGCTGGTCGATTGCGTTGGCGTGGGCGGATCGTCTCGTCAACTGGCCTCAAAGGCAAAGGTGTTGAGGGTTTGTGCGCGTGCGGCTGGGTGGGGGTACCGGCTGGTGGGGCCGGCTGATCCGGTGCGGGTGGCGAACGTGCGGTGGTTGTCGGGGTATCGGCATCCGTGCTACGCGGATGCGGCCGTGGTGGGCCGTCTGCGGGAGGCGTGTGTGGTGCCGCGGCCTATGGCCGAGGTGGTCGGTGAGGTGGGAGAGGCGATACAGGTGTGGCCGGCGCTCTTCCATGCCCTGTGGTCCTCACGGCTCCATGTCGATCTGGATCAGGTGCTGGGCGAGCACTCGCTGATCACGGACGGGTCGGGTGCGGCATGAGCGGGGCGCAGCATGCGGTGGTGCAGGTCGGGGATCACGTGCGGTTCGCTGGCGGTGAGTTCAGCGTGGCCGGGCTGGAGGGGGCGCGGTGCCGGCTCGTGGATGAGGCTGGTGGCGTGCAGGTCGTGCTGGTACGCATCTGGTGGCGGATGAGGACTTCGCTGTGATCGGCGGTGCGCTGCGGCAACACGTTACCGTGGGCGGGCTGTTGGACGGGCTTGAGCCTGGCGTGCGCGAGCGGGCGCTGGCGTGGGAGCGGCACATCCGTGAGGTCGAGACCGGGTGCGCGGAACTGGATGGCGGCGGGCGGGTGCGGGCGGAGTACGACCCGAAGGTGCGCAGCATGGCCGAGTGGGAAGCTGCCAAGGCCGGTGAGCTGACGGTGCGGGGTGAGTCGGTGAGCGTGGCCACGGTGCGCCGGATGCGTGCCCGTTATCGCGAGCAGGGGGTGTGGGGGCTGGTCGGCGGTCGGGCCAAGCGGGGACGGTCGGCGGTCGGGCGTGCCGATGAGCGCGTGGTCGCTGCGATCGTGCGGTGCTTGAGGAGCGGCGGGAGAAGTCGTCGTTGACGATGTCGGGGCTGCGGCGCCGGGTGGGCTGGTACCTGGATCAGACGTACGGGGCGGGGGTGGTGACGGTGCCGCCGACGTCCACGTTCAACCGGCTGGTGCATGCCGTGGGTGAGGGGCGGGTTGCTGGGCAGCGCCCGGGCGCGGCGGACGCAGGCGTCCAAGCCGGGGCCCGTACGTGCCGACTTCTGTGGTGCGGCCCGGGGAGCTGGTGATGATGGACAGCACGCTGCTGGACGTGCTGGTCGTCGGCGAGGACGGGAAGACGGGCCGGTGTGAGCTGACGTTGGCCGTGTCCGTGGCCACGCACAGCATCACCGCCGCCGTCCTGCGCCCGCGCGGCACGAAGTCGGTGGACGCGGCGATCTTCCTCGCTCAGAGCGTGGTGCCCGAGTCCATGCGGCCCGGCTGGCATGCGGCGCTGTCGATGCGGTCCTCGGTCATCCCCTTTGAGCGGTTGGTCGGCATCGACGCACGCATCGTGCGGGCCGCGGCGCGGCCGGTGATCTGGCCCTGCACGGTCGTCGTCGACCGGGCGTGGTGTTTGTCTCCAAGACGTTCTTGGCCGCGTGTGAGCACCTGGGGATCTCGGGGCAGCCCTGCCCGCCCGCCTCCGGTCATGCAAAGGGACACGTGGAACGCGTCTTCGGGTCGATCAACACTCTCTTCGCACAGCATGTGGCTGGGTACACCGGCCGGCATCTCGGCGAGCGGGGTCGGCGGGTCGAGGACGAGGGGTGCTGGACGCTGGCCCAGCTGCAGGAGTTGCTGGACGAGTGGGTCGTCGTCGGGTGGCAGGAGCGGCGCCACAGCGAGCTGCGGTATCCGCTCATGCCGAGGCTGGCACTGTCGCCGAATGAGATGTGGGCCGCGCTGGTGGGGATGTGCGGGCATGTCCCTGTCCCGCTAGCGGCCGCCGACGGCATCGAGCTGCTGCCCGCCAAGCGCCTGACGATCGGCGTCGATGGCATCCGCTTCAACCATCGCACCTACGGCAGCAGGGACTTGAACCCGTACCGCGGGCGCCGCTCGTCGGCGGCGGACGGCCGGTGGGAGGTCCACTACAACCCGTACGAGCCGGCCCAGTGCTGGGTGCGGCTGCCCGAGGGGTGGGCCCAGGCCGACTGGATCCACCGCACCCTGGTCAGCTCACCGTTCACCGACGCAACGTGGCGCGACATCCGCAGTGTTGTGGAGAGGCGTGGCACGCGCGCGCTGACCATGAAGAAGCCCTCGCCCGTGCCCTGGATGAACTGCTGCGGCGCGCCGCGATGGGAGCAGGCACAGCCCGGGAGCGGTCTGTCGCAGCGCAGGCCGGTGCGGGCGCGGCCGTAGCGGCAGGAGCGATACATGACCAGGACGCCGTTACGGCGGCTGCGTCCCGTCTGGCTGGCGGGGATCCCTCGTGTACTGGCGAGGACGAGTGGGGCGAGGATTTCGAGGACGAGGTGGGATTCGACGAGTTCGACGAGTCGGGTGACCTTGGCGATGCCGGCGGAGGAGCCGCGGGAAAGGCTCCTGTCTCCTCGGGGGTGTGGAAGATCTTCGACGCGCACGCGGAGGCCGAGCGGTGGTAGCCCTGGAGTCCTTCGATGAGGGGGCGGGCGAGGCGTACGCGTCGCCGACGACGTGGAGCGAGTGGATACGGTTCGTCGAGGCATCGGCGCCGCGGCTGGAGGGCGAGGGGCCTTTCAGTGAGGAGGAGCGGCTCGACTACCACTCGCAGTTCGTGGTGCTGTCGACTCCGGTCATGGACGACATCTCCCTTGCGCTGTGCCGGTTGATGATCCTGATCCGGCGCCCTGACGGGACCGCGCGGCGCGGGCTGATCGTGTCCAGGCTCCCGACGACCGGCAAGACCACCGCCCTGCAGCAGCTCGGGTGCGCCCTCCACCTCGCCGAGCGACGGCGTCGCGGGAGGGAGACGGACGAGGGGCGGCTGCCGGTGGCGTTCGTCGCCGTGCCGCCGGCGGCCATCCCGAAGATGCTCGTATCAAAGTTCGCCCGCTTCCTGGGCCTGCCGGTGGCGGCCCGGATGAACCAGGCCCAGATCACCGACGCAGTGGTCGGCACCCTGCGTGATCTGGGCACCCGCCTGGTCCTCGTCGACGACATCCGTCTCCTGGACACCCGCACCCGTGCCGGAGCCGGGACGTCCGACCAGATGAAGTACCTGTCCGAACGCGTCGGCGCGACCTTCGTCTACGCCGGAGTCGCCGTCGAGGAATCACCGCTGCTGAGCGGAGTGCGCGGGGCGCAGCTGGCGGGGAGGTTCAAGCTCCTGCCCAGCCCACCCCTGGCGTACAGCGGGCGGGAGCAGCAGGCAGCATGGCGCGGTCTGCTGGAGGGCATGGAGGACGCGGTGCGCCTCGAGTGGCATCGTGCCGGGTCGGTGGGGCGCATGGCCCGCTACCTGCACGAGCGCACCGGAGGCCGGATCGGGAGCCTGTCCGCGCTGATCCGCGAAGCCGCGATCACCGCGATCCTGGACGGCACCGAGAAGATCGTCAAGAAACAGCTCGAGGCCGTCCGCCTCGACCACCTCGCCGAGCAGGTCGCACGGCCCCCGGTCGAGCAGGCCCCGTCCGGCCGCTCCGGGACGGCCGCCTGAACAGCGCTGCCCTCGGTCTTCTTCCCCTCTTGCTTGTTCGGTGGGCGTCCTCGTTCGCGGGCGTCCACCGGCCGGTTGAAAGCTGGCCCACCACGCCATGTCCCTGTCCCCACTCGCCCAGAGCCGCCTGGCCGCAGGTGCCATCCGCACCACGCCTTTCGAGGGTGAGACAACCGCTTCTTGGATCACACGGTGCGCGGCCCGCTACCACCTGCCCCCAGGTCCCTACTTCCGCGCCGTCCTCCGACAAGAAGGCCGCACCTTCGTGAGCGGTCGAAGCGGGCTGGGCACCGAGCTCTACCTCAATACCGCCGCACGCGAACGCCTCGCCGCCTACAGCCGCATCGAGGAGCAGGTCCTGGCACGTGTACTGCCCGCCTGGCCACTCGACCTCGATGTTCTACGCCACCACACCGGACCGGCCGCGCACTGGCAGTTCCCCACCACGCACACGGCCGCGCCGGTCATGGCGGGGTGCCTCAAATGCATCGCGTCACGCAGCCGCGGAGTGGAGGTGTGGCAGTACCGGGGCTGGCACCAGCGCGTCTGCCGCACGCATCGCATCTGGCTCGTCGGCGGCGAGCGCGTCGACACCGGCCCGGCCCAGATCCCGCTCGGTGAGCGCGAAGCCGCCGGCGTCCTGGCCGCACACCGCCATCACCAGGCTCTGGCCGCCCGTGGTGAACAAGTCCAGGCGGCGTGGGAGTGGGCGCGTGGCATCATCCAACGCCTCTATGGGGACGAGGAGTTGAGGCCGCTACCGGCAGCCGTGGCCTGGGACGGACGCCTTGACACTCTTACCGGGCAGGCAGGTCGTCCGGGCAGGGAATGGCTGTGGCGGATCATCGCCCGCGACCTGGTCACCTACCCCGAAACCCTCGCCCTCACCGAAACACTCATCGCTGCAGGTACGGGCGCCAGCGAGCACCAACGCGCCACAGTCGAAGTGCAGTTGACGGGTACCTTGGCCGAGGTGCTCCGTACACACACCGGCCCCGGTCTCACTGGCGAGGTAGAACCCCTCGCCCGGTGGCTCGCCCGGCACGCACGGAGCGAACTACAGCGCTGGCTTGGAAGCTGCGGAGGCGACGAGAACGCGGTCCCCCTCCACGTGCCCACCCTCACCTGGACCCTTAAACGCAGGTCACCTGACCCGGCATGAATTCGGTGCCTCGCCTGCGGTTGGCTGCGGCCCCGGGAGAGCGTCGGAAGTCGGTGGTACCAGTAGGGCATGGATGATGCGATGCCGGGCGCGATAGCCCTCCTACGTCAAGCCTTTCCCCCAGATGTCCGTCACTCCCCTTTGGGCTGGCCAGCACTTCGAACCTGGGAAGAGGGGCACGGAGTGGTGTTGCCTGAGCCGTATCGCACCTTCGTGGCCGAGATCGCGAACGGCACCGACGACGGCCCGCCTGACGCGGGTGGTCTGCTGCCGGTGGGTGAGAACCCGCAGGGCTGGACCGAATGGGAAGCGGAGTGCTGGATGAGCCCGGACCCCTTCGATGCCACCGCTGCGCGCCAATTCAAAGATCCCTTCCCCCTCCAAGAGGAATGGCAGTGGGAGTACGACTACTACGATCACAGCCTTCACTCGCCGATGTTGCACCAGAGCTACACCCATGGCTCGGTACTCCTGGGCAGCGACCGGCCCGGGGAGTACTGGACTTTGGTGGTGACCGGAGCACAACACGGCCAGGTGTGGTGGCTACGCGACGGCTGTGCCGCACCGTATGCCGATACCCCGTCCGAGCACTCCGGAGGCTTCCTGCGCTGGGTGAGGGACTGGCACACCCGACAGGGATGGTGGAAAACCGACTAGCGCCCCACAACTCCCCCACGACCGGTAAAGATGCGCACCCGCCCACCCCATCTGCGCACCCGGTCCGCAGCACACGAACACCGCAGGTCACAAGCCTGCTCAGGCGAAGGTCGTCATCATCACTGATCAGAACCCTTGAGCGGACACCCTTCCCAGCCACCCAGCCCACCTGAACAATCCGCAGGTCACAGCACAACCACTACGCAGATTCACCGAACAATGACACTTCTTGTAGCGGCCCCGCAGGCGTTCGAGCAGGGGTACGGCGGCGTTGCTGTCATGGAGGCTCGCGGTGGTCACCATGACTGCCGGGAGCAGGCCAAGGCAGTCCACGACGATGTGCCGCTTGCGCCCCGGCATCTTCGTGCCCGCGTCGTGTCCGCGTGAGGAGGCCGGGACTGTGGTTGCGGCCGGCGTTCTCGCGGACCAGGCTGCGGAGCCGGTCGTGCACTCGGTCAGCGGCCCGTTCGCGCCCCAGCGGCGGGCGAAGGCGTAGAGGCGGTCCCGCACGGGGAAGTCCGCGGGCATCGCCCGCCAGGTGATGCCGCCCGCGATCCCCGCGACCAGGTATCGCACTGGGTCGAGCATCTGCCGGTGGCAATAGTCCTCCGGCTGACCGCCGCGGCCCTCCAGCCACGGCGGGACCGGCGTCGCGTCCCGTGCCACCGCCCACTCCGCGTGCGACATGTCCGAGGGGCAGCACGGCTCGCGGTCCGGACGGTCGCCCGCGTTCCCGAACCGGTGAGCGAAACGATCTCACGACCGGGCAACCGAGTTGTACTCCACCGTTATGAAAGCGGAAGACTGCGGCACAGGGCCTCCTGTTGCTCGGCTGGACTCGCATACCCGCGAGCGGTGCAGGAGGCTCTGTTCTCATGCCCGAACCCCGAACGATCACCCGACCGAGGTCAGTGTCAGAACATGCCGTTCTGGTTCCGGGCCTCGTCGGGGATCTGCTGCATGACGTCCCAGTGTTCCGCGATCTGGCCGTCCTCCAGGCGGAAGATGTCGACGATCGCGGTTTCGGGGCCGCCTGGCACCCGGACGCCGTGGACGTGGGCGATCACATGGTCGCCCTCGGCGAAGATTCGCTTCACCTGAGCACGGAGGTGGGGGAAGTCCGCCTTCAAGGTCTCGACGAACCCGCGGAAGCCCTCCAGTCCGTCGGCAATCCGGGGGTTGTGCTGGATGTAGCGGTGACTGAGCAGCTTGGAAGCAGCCTCGTGGTCCTTGTCGTTGATCGCGGCCTGGTAGAAGGCCAGGACGGTCCGCTTGTTCTCTTCGAGTCGTGTGCTCGGCATGGCTCCCCCTCATGAGTGAACACCCGTAGCGCTACGACTGTATGGCAACGGTCGTGCAGATACAATCGACCACCGTGGATGCCAAGTCACCGAGCAAACGACCACCCCGCGGGCGCAATCCCCGGGGCCAGGGCGAACGCCTCCGCGAGGAGGTCATCGCCGCCACACTCCGCATGCTCGACGAGCTCGGCGACGATCAGGCCCTGTCCCTGCGGGCCGTCGCGCGGGAGATCAGCGTCGCCGCGACATCGGTATACCTCCACTTCCCCGACCGCGACGCACTCGTCCTGGCCGCACTGGAACACTGCCACCAGGACCTGATGCTCGCCGTGCAGCAGGCCGAGCTCGCCGCGGACGGCCCGGTGGCCCAACTGCGCGCCCGGACCCTCGTACTCGGAGCCTGGGCACGCGAGCACCCCGGGCTCTACAAGGTCTTGCACGAGAGCACCCTCAACCAGCGCGCGGACATGCGCTTCAAGGAGGAGCTCGGGCGCACGACCACGGCCGCAGTCCAAAGATGTATGGACGCCGGCCTGGCTCCCGCAGACGACGCGTCCATCGTGGCCCTCGACCTGCGAGCAGCCGTGCACGGCGCGGTCTCCATGCGAGTCAACCAGCCCGACCACCACTGGCCCCCGCTGGAGGACCAGGTCGATCGCTTCCTGCGCAAGCTCGTAGGTACATCGCCGGTACATCGCCGGCCCCAACCCACCAAGGGGTAGCCGGCACGTAGTCACGGGCCCCGGACTGCGGGAATCGAGAAATCCCGAGCCGGCCGGGAGCCCTAACCTTCCCGCACGCACCAACCGCGGATCACCCACCCCGGCCGCCTCGATCGAACCGATGCGCACCATGATCGGTACGGCAACGGCCTCTGAGGACGCAAGCCTCCGCGCCGGTGAAGCAGGACATGCTCGCCGGCGTCGGACCTGATCTGTTCGACGGGCTCGATGGCCGTGTACGAAAAGGCCCACGGCCTGGGGCAAACGTACTACGTCAAGGCGCTCAAGCCAGCCGATGAGGCGGGCGATCACGTCACCTCCTGCCGGACACTGCGCAGGATGTCACTTCAAGCGGCGAACCCCGGACACGGGCGGATGGCGTCGGAGCCGGCGGACCCGTCGGAGGGGGCGGCGCCGTCGGCCGGTCCGCGTCCGGTGGCGTTCCTGCGCGGGCAACAGGCGCATGCGTCGTCGCATGGTCGGGGACCGGCGCCGGGCTCACGCCCGGCTACGCGAGGCCGAGACTGCTCTGCCGCAGGCCGACAACCGGCGCGATGCGATCGGCGGCTACGGCCAGACCGCGTACCTGTTCCACGTCTCCCACGTGCTCATGGAAGGGGGCGGCTTGGCGGGCGGCATCAACGCGATGAAGCAGTCAATCCGCATCCAGCCGGTCCAGGAGCGGCAGGGCCGCGTCCACGCCTACGCGGTGCCGGCGCAGCGGCGATTGCGGTACGGGCATCTGGACGCCTCCTGCGAGTCGTGGAACCGGTTCCCCGACGAATACGAACACGTCTCCTCCGTCCGCGGTGATGACCGCGGTGATGACCACTTCGCCACGATGCGGGCGGACCTCGCGCCGTACGCCAAGGCCCGCCCGGTGCGGGAGCTGGTCGGCCGGGCACGAGAGGCCGCAGCAGCCAAGGCCTCACAACGGGGCCGGCTGCCGGCGTCGAGCAGGGACGGCTCCAGGTCGACGGTGGCCAGGAAGCAGTCCCGGCAGCGGTCCAGCCACCGGCGGCGCGTAGCCGGGAACATCGATGATGCCCGTCGCGCGGGCCGGATCACCGCAGCCGGCACACGGCAGGACGGGTGTGAGGCAAGTCTTGCTCCTCCTCAGAGGTACCAGGTGCACCATGCGCCTCCCGGCGGACCTGCCGAGGCGGAGCCGGGGCCAGGCCCGGAGAAGAACATAGGAAAGTCCGATGAAGACGGCTTCGCTCGCTGACGGTCGGTGTCCGCCCGTCGCCTGGCGCTCTGATCAGGCCTTGGTCTTCGGCTGTGACTCGCCGCCCCGAGTGCGCAGTTGCTCGTTGATGCGCTGGGCCTCTTCGAGTTGGTCTTCGAGGATGACGATGCGGCAGGCGGCCTCGATGGGGGTGCCCTGGTCGACGAGTTCGCGGGCGCGGGCGGCGACGCGCAGCTGGTAGCGGGAGTAGCGGCGGTGACCGCCTTCGGAGCGCAGGGGGGTGATCAGACGGTGTTCACCGAGGGCCCGGAGGAAGGCGGGGGTGGTGCCGAGCATCTCGGCGGCCCGGCCCATGGTGTAGGCGGGGTAGTCGTCGTCGTCGAGAGGGGCGGGGCGGGTACTGCGAGGGGGCATAGACCTCTTCTTCCAGGGGACGCGTCGGGGGGCCCGGGTACCGAACCGGCACCCGGGCCCCGAGCTTTCAACACCATCTACCGGCTGAGAGCGCCGGCCTTGTGTGTCCGCAGGTTCCGCCCGGGAGGGCGGGGCTGCGGGGATCGCGAATGCGTGACCGGGGACCACCTTCCAATCCGAGGCCTGCGGTACCCGGGCTGACGTCGTCCTCGCCCGGGCGATCCTGATGGCGTTCTGCTCCTTACCTCGATTACACGGTTGTACTGCTGGACAACGCGGGTACTGCTCACGGCCCGGCCCCTGCCGGGCCGCGTCCTGCTTGACCTGCATGCACGGCAGTTCGTCTCTGCCGTGCCCTCATCGACTTCCTGAGTACAACAGAAACTGTAACCCTGCAACGAGCCAATGTCTACTGTGACCACAACAGATTTTCTTCGGGGTTGGTGTGCGGACTTCTGTGGGTCAGGCGGTGGGCCACCGAAGCCGTACTGCGCATCCCGACCGCGTGGGCGAGCTGCCGCACCGAATGACCCTCACCCTCCTCTTCGATCCGCCGCCGGATACAGCGAAGGATCTGCTCTTCCCGCTCGCTCAGGTGGTCCGGGCGCCGGTTCACCACGGCCCCTGCAGGCCACGGACCTGACAGCGCAGCTCCACCCGCGCGGCCGGCATCCGACCCGGCCCGGTCCAGCAGGGATGCCACAGCGAAGGATCTGCTCTGTTCCGCCAAGCGGTGCAGGGGATCACTGCGGAAGGCCGCAGGCCCCTCCTACGATTCGTCAATCGGCAATCTGCAATGGTCGGCGGTCTGCCAACTATGCCTGTTGCGTGCGGCCATCGCCGCGGATCAGCTCCTTGCGACCTGGGACGCAGGGGTCCCACAAGAAACGGCGTGGGGACAGGATCGACGTGGACTGACGTGACGTCAGTCGAACTCGCGCGCCGGGAGAGCATCATCTCGGCAGTGACCTGCGACGTCGCTCCATGATCCCCTACACCACTGGGCGGGACGCCATCGCGCCGCGCTTCGGCCGGGACACATCCTGGCGTCCGAGGATCCGGTCTGCGACGCAGATGTCAGTTCGGCGCAGGCGGCGTGTCGCCGGCAGCGGCGACATCGATGAGGATCTGCTCGGCCTCGGCGACGTTGTCGGCCCGGACGGCCCTGGCCATCGCGGCGCGCGCCGCGTCGGGCTCCGTGTCCGGCGGGACCACCAGCAGTAAGAAGAGGTCACGGTCGCCTCGGGTGATGAGGACGGTGTCGTCACCAGCCGGGAAGGAATCGATGTGCACGATCCGGCCGTCCACCAGCAGCCGTGTCGGGAGTCCGTCCCAGGCACTGCTGTCCACACCGACGCGCATGACAGGTCCGAGATGCCGGGTCAGCGCGGTGATCAGCGGGGGAAGCTCGGCACCAATGTCCCGGGACCGCGGCCACCAGGCACCATCCAGGATTCCCTCGCGCGTGTGCGTCGTCTCCACCCTCAGCAGGGCCGTTCCGGGTCTCACCGACCGGTGGACGGCGTCGGGCAGCAGCCGGGGAGTGCCGGGGGTGTCGGAGGCCCTCATGGTGTCCCCCGTCCTTCGTATGGAGCCACACTCTCCTCTTCTGTCTCCATGCGCCGGATCCCCCGGTGCGTCAACGTGATCACCACGGGCGTGTTCCCCCTCCCCCAGTCGACGACGACCCAGCCTTCGCCCTCCAGATACGTACACGCAGCGGCCATGTCCTGCTCAGGGATACTGAGGTCGTTGCCGAGCTTCGCCCCGCCGACGCCCATGAGGCGATTGCCCTCGCCGGCTTGGTACAGAGCCCGCATGATCTTCTCCCGGTACGACTTCCGCTCCCGCAGTATCGCCATGACCTGCCGTCCCCTGGCGCCCACGGCCGGGCCGACGCCGATGTCCTGCGCGGCCGATGCCGCGGTCGGCCGTGCCGGAGCGGTCGCCTCCACCGCCGGCCGGCGGCGCCTCCGGGGCCGCCCGCCGGTCCCCGGCAGAGCATCGCCGGAGTGGAAGCCGGCCGTCCGCTCGTCGCGCCGAGCGTCAAGCCGGTGAATGAGAACAACACCGACAGCGATCAGGACGAGCAGCACGGCCACCGCGATGGCAGTCATCGTCCTCTCACCTCCGACGACCGGCGGCCGACCGCCCCTGGCGAGCCGACGGGCCGGGGCGCAGACAACGGCGGACCCGCTCCGCCCTCGGTCTCCCACGCCTCCTCCCCGCGTCGAACATCGATCCTGTCTGCTGATTCCTCCTGGCCCGGGGCATCGACGCCGCCACCGGCCATCAGTCGTGCGGCGGCATCCGGACCGGTTTCCGGCGGAATCACCAGCACATCCCAGCGGCCATCAACACAGAAAAGGGTCAGCCTGTGCGGATCCTGCTCCATGGCGGACCAGCCCACGTGCACGGTGCGCCCGGCCACGGACACCCGACGTGGGACGGCGGACCAGTGGGCCGGGTTCACCATGACACCCGTAATGCGGCCCCAGAGGTCGCCCAGCGCGGCCGTCAAGGCCGGCAGCTCACAGGTGAGGACACGCGAGCGGGGCCACCACATGCCGTCCAGCCCGCCCGGCGCGGGCGTCAGGGACACACGAGCCGGCAGCGACGGCATGTGCCTGCCCAATGCCGCACGGTCAATGGTCACGGTCATTGCACGGACCCGTCTCCGGGCCCGTGGATGCGGCCCGGCGTCATCGATCACCGGAAACGGCAACCCGCGGCGGAGCCGGTGCACGAAGAACTCCCGGTGCCTTCACACTACTCCGCCCACTGCCCCGAAAAGCCGGGGATGACCAGGTATTCTCCCCCTCCGGGCCTGGTCCCCGGCGCCCAAGACCCGCCCCGTCACGGCGCACAGCATGGCGATCAACCCTCGCCCGGCCACCTCGTCAACACGCTGCCCCGCTGCTCATCGATGAGGGTGATGCGGGCGCCGGGCCCACTGCGCCACTCCCCCACCAGCCCTGCACCGCCAGGCAGCCGACCGCCGCCACGGACAGGTGGCAACAGCGAGAATCATCCACGGCAGCCGCCGCGTCGAACACAACCCTCAGCCCCGCCCCGGCTTCGACGGCGGCCGCGCGACGATCTCCGCGACCGTCACCCCCACCCGCGAAGGCAACAGGTCAACGGCGGCCAGGAGGCAATCCCGGCAGCGGTCCACCCACCGGCGGCCCCAGCCGGGAACACTGACGACGCCCGCCGCACGGACCAGCCCACCGCACCCGCCGGCACACACTCACGGAGTCCGGCCGACACCGGCCGCCGCCTCCCGGCAGACCAGCCGAGGCAGAGCCGCGGCCAGGCCCGCCCGGCCCACAGCAAGCCGGCACAGCACCTCGTCGATCCCCCTACCCCCTCCCCTGCACCCTCCACCTCCCCCTCCCCCTGCACCCTGCGCCCTGCGCCCTGCGCCCTGCGCCAACGATTCCGGCCGCTCCGGTCACGTGCCTGCGCCCGGCTCGCTCCAGTTGCCATAAGGATGTGCTCAGCGCTTCCTGGAAGAGCGGGTCGAACCGCCCGTTCTCCCAGGAGGAGCACACCCATGGCGCAACCGGTAAATCAGCCGACGATCAGCGCTGACCAGTTCAGCCGAGTGTGCGACGAGATCAGGAACACGGCAGCCCCCGAGAAAGACGCTCAGTCCATCCGCGACTGCGCTCTGCGCATCATGCAGATCCTGGGCCTGGCGCTCTCCACGAACGACCTGAGCAAACTCCTCACCGAACTCACGGCTCCCGAGGCGGCCCCACCCCCCGCGCCCCCTCACTACACCCGAGAACCCATCCTGAACATGCCTGACACACAACCAGGAGAAGACGAAGGCCCCGTCAGATAGACCAAACCGTCACACCCGGCCACCCCCGCGGCCCACCCAAGGACAACTGCCGCCCGACCCCTGCCCGCCAGACATCCCGGCAGGACCAATGCCCCAGACCATCGCCCGCCGACACCCGACACGCCGCCTCCCACAGCGCGCCATAGAACACACAGGCACCACCCACACCCCCCTACCAAAAACCATGAACAACCAGACGGAGAAACACACGAACCGCAACAGCCCCACACACTCCCAAATCAGCTCGACAACCACACCAACAAACACCACCCACCCCCACACACCCGCCCCCCGATCACAACCCGGAACACGCCTCCCTCATCCGCGGCAATCGCCCAGGACCGACCACGCACCAGTCCCGCAGAATTGACCCCCTGGGGTCGTAGCGTGCCCGTGGCGTCCAGGGCTCTCGATGGAGCCCGTAGAGTGCGCGCATGGAGATCCCCGGCCTCGGCCACGTGACCGTCGATGCCGACTTTGGCGACTACGTGAGTTCGCCGCTTCCCGTGCCCGTCTTCGGGGGCGCCCTGTGCCGGTTCGTCGTCGCCGGCTATGACGATGACGACGCGAAAGTCGACTTCGAGACGGCCATCAGCGCGTTTCTGGGGCTTGACCAGTCGGCTCTGAGGTCCGCGTCGACGCCGGTCTTCCAGTACTACCTGGATGTGAAGACCGAGGTGGGCGGCGATGAGGACTTCGTGTCCATCGCCGGCCCGGACGACGTCTGGGCGCATGTCCGGCCCGGAGGTGAGGTGTCGGTTCAGCGGGAGGATGCCCACGGCGACCGGCAGGTGTATGTCTCGGTGGAGTGCGAGTGCCCTTGGGAGCCCGAGCACGGTCTTCAGATCGTGTTCCGCCGCGGCTTCTCGGTGTCGAAGGTGGGCCCGTTCGACAGTCACCTCACCAACGTATCCGCCTTCGACCGTGCGGACCTCGCGGACGTCGTCCACTACCCCTTCAACTGAGGGGCCCTGCCGATACTCGGCCTCACCGGTCCTCCTTCGCCAGGAGCTCGCGCCGTCGGCGGGTCCAGTAGGAGTCGCCGGTGAGAGTGAGGACCTCGGCGTGGTAAACCAGGCGGTCGATCATCGCGGCCGCGACGACGTCGTCGGAGAAGGTCTCTCCCCGGCGACCAAAGGGCAGGTTTGAGGTCCCCATCACCGAGCCCTACTCGTAGCGCGACGCGATGAGCTGGAAGAACAGGTTCGCCGCTTCCTTGTTCTGGGGTCGGCTGCGAGAGGTGCATAGGGGGATGTCCGGCTGCCGACCACGGCCGGGCAGATGTGGTGACCTGCAGATACGCCACCCAGGCCCCGTACGCACGCGGACAGTTGCCGAGGGGGTTGTCGGCGGGGATGTCGGCCTGGTCGGGGGCGGTGTTGTCGCATCGTGACCATGGTCGGTCCTGATGGTCACGATGCGATCGGGGACGGCGGCTGGTCTGACTCGTACACGCGGCGCCGTGCAGGACGGTGCCGCACCGTACGGGAGAGAGCGTGCCGACGATGGCGGACGTGGACGCGGGTGGCGGGACCGGATGGCACTGGCGGTCCTGGTCCAGTACCGGATGGCGACGACCGAGCAGATGCACCTGATCCTCAACCCTTCCGTACGGATCGAGCAGACCCGGCGCCGGCTGGCCAAGCTGCGCGCCGAGGGCCTCATCGACCGGATCACGATGCCGCAGGCCGGGCGGCTACGGGTGTGGTTCCCCACCCATGACGGGGTGCAGGTCGCCGGCGAGTTTCCGGAGTTGCGGGGACGGCGGCCGCCAAGGACGATATCGGACCGGACCGCGGTGCGGCTGCGGGTCGGACACGCACTGACGGTCACCGAGACCGGCCTCGCCTTCCTGCAAGACGCACGGCGCCGTTGCAAGGTGTGCCGGCCCCTGGACTGGATCCCCGAGGTCTGCCACCCGGTGGGCGGCCGTGAAGCCGTCATCCCGGACACGCTGCTGTTCTACCGGTGCGGCCGGGAGGGTGGCAAAGGAGCGGTGCCGCGGGCGTTCGTATAAGTCGACCGGGCCACCATGGGACCCGAACGCCTGGCCGCCAAACTCAACGCCTACGCCCGCCTGCACGGCTACGTGCCCACGCCCGCGCCTGGCCGACACCAGCGGCAAGCCTTCCAGGAACCCTCGCAGGAGGAATGGCGGCGGCACTACCCGTATGCGCGACTTGGGTTGCCGCTAACAGACGTGTCATGAGCCCCAAACGCGAGTGGCCCTTGTTGACCATTCGGCTGTTGTGAACTGGGTGTGTCCGGCATGATGCGGTGCCATGGGGCAACGGCCGGTCGGGATGGACGAGTTAGTCGAGCAACGGACGGTGCTCGATGACGAAGTGGAGCTCGTCGCGGGGAAGCGGGGCGGGACGCGCTTGGGCTTCGCTCTGCTGCTGAAGTTCTACACCCGGTACGGCCGGTTCCCCCGGAGTCGGGCGGATTTTCCGGACGAGGTCGTGGAGTTCGTCGCCCGGCAGATGCAGGTGCCGGCAGCCGAGTTCGCCTCCTACGCGTTGTGCGATAGCACGGTCGAGTACCACCGGGCCCGTCAACACCCTGATGCTCCAGGACGTCCTCGCCGAGCCCGCCTGGTCCAGCCTGCTCGGCCCGGCCGAACGCCGGGGCCTGATTCTTCTGTTCTGGTCCCACGTGCGCCCTACGGCGAGGTGCGTCTCGACCTCAGCTTCCGCCTGGTCGTCGGTCCGCCGGAGGCGACCCGATGAGGGTAAGGCGGTGGGCACCCAGGCACGGGCCGTCACCGGCGTCCACGCAGTTCCCGTACGAGTTCCGCCACGGCGCGCAGGATGCCGACCCGGTCGCGCGGAGCGGTGCCCTTCAACGCCATGCCGGTGATGGCCACCGCAGCGATCGCCGGGATCGCGAGCCCGGCCAGGAGTACCGCCGCCCCCCAGATGTCCATGTGCCTGTCCTTCCCCAAGATCGCCTCGGTCGCCCCGGACGAGGCGGCCACGAGCACCTTGGCCAGACCTCTGGGCCGTCGGCCATGGATCCCGGATCGCCGGATTCCCGGCCGCGATTCCCAAGGTCAGGACGCCGGTGGGTGCCGAGCCACCGGATCGCGCCGGATTGGGCCAGCCCCCGAGAGGAGAGGTAGGACGTGAGTGAGGCGGCAGAGCCTGCATCGGGGCGGGAAGCCCTGGCGGCCAAGCTCGGGGAGCTCCAGGCCAAGCTGCGCCGGTTGGGCAAGACCCAGAAGGCCGCGGTCGAGGAGGCCAACCGGCACCGGCGGGAAGCCGCGGGCCGGCCACCGGACGTGCCATGGCCGCGCCGGGAAGGCGGCAAGGATCTCTCGCTCCAGGCGGTCAATGACTGGTTCCGGACGGGCTCGAAGGAGCCCAGCGTGCCGCAAGACTTCGATGACCTGTGGGCCGTGGTCGCCGTGATGCTGCGATGGACCGAGGAACTGCGCGACAAGCCCTCCACTCGCGTGCACCGCCAGCGCTGGAAGGACCTCCACGCCGAGGCTCAACGCCGGGAGAGCCTGGACGAACAGGTACGCGGCTACCTCAATGCCGCTGGCAAGACCGCAGAGCAGCACCCGAATGCGGGGATCGCCGACCAGGCGGCCACTCCCCCGCTGGCTGAGGTCTACGTTCGCCAGCACAGCCAGCCCACGGGCCGCGACGAACAGCGCGTCTACCGCGACGATGCCCCCGCCGCGGGCACAGGTGAGGGTCCCGTCGCCGTGGCCGAGCCCGCCGAGGCGCTCTTCCGGAAGACCGGCCGCACCGACCGTATGTGCGTGCTCATCGCTGGCCCTGGAATCGGCAAGTCCACGCTGCTGCGCACCCGGCTGCGGGAGGCGGCCGCTGAATGGCTCGACCCCACCGGCAGCGCCAGGAGGACTCCAGTGGCGGTCCCGGTCTGGGTGAGCGCACGCGCTCTCGTCGATGAGCAGGAGCCCATTGCTGAGTCACTGGCCGCCGCCACCCGAAGCCTTAGCCGGTACGGGCGCAACCCCGCACTGGACGCGGACCGCTTCCTTCGGCGGCCGTGCGCCGGGGCCCATTGGCAGCTGCTCGTCGACGGCCTGGACGAACTCCCCAATGCCGACCAACGCCGCGCCGTGCTGGACAAGCTCGCCTACGCCGTCACCGAAGACCCTCCGCTGTACCGGTGCGTGGTGGCCACCCGCCCCCTGGCCGACCACGAACTCGACATCCTCGACCGTGTCCTCGGCCACCAGGTGCCGCGCTACGACCTGCAGCCCTTCACACCAGGCGACCTGCATACCTACACCGAGAAGTACTTCGCCACCCGGTGGCCGCCCGAGGAAGCCGGCCACCGTGCCAGGCAGTTCACCCGCGCGCTGCGCGATGCCTCCCTGGCCGAACTGGCCCGCACCCCGCTGATGGCCTCCATGCTCTGCCAGCTCCACCTCTCCCACCCCGACCGCCCGCTACCCAAAGGCCGCACCGAGGTGTACGAGGACTTCACCTATCTGGTCTACGAGCACAACCAGGGCAAGCGCGTCGCGGACAGCCATGGCGAAGCGATCAAGCACCTGGTGGAAGGCCACCAGAGCCCGCAGGCGAAAACGGAGGCCGAGGCTGCAGCCCGGCAGGTCCACGAACACCTGTATGAACTCATCGACTACCTCGCCCACCGATGGCTCACCGGCCACCCGGCCCCGGCCGCCGCGGCACTCGCCGAACATCCGGCCGTCCCCCGTCCCGGCAAGGTCCGCGCAGAGGTCTGGGACGCGTTCTTGGAGGGCCTGCTGCGGCACACCGGCCTGCTCGTCCAGCACCCGGATGGCCTCGGCTTCCCCCACCAGACCTTCCTGGAATACCACGCCGCCCGCCATGCCACCCGGAACGAGCAGGGCCGCCGCCGCACACTCCACCAGCTGTTCGATGCCGACCAGGCCGAGACCGGCTGGCAGGACCAGGAACCCTCCTATCTCGGCTTCCTCCTCGACCGACTCCTCAACCCCGAGGACCAGATCAGCGAGGACACCAAGGCACGCTTGGAAGACCTCACCACCTTTGACAAGGCATCCGCGTGCCGCCTCCTCGCCGAGCAGGTGCGGCTGAGAACCCGCCTTCCCTCCGGATCAACCGCCCACCAGCTCACCCGCCTCGCCAACGACACCACCCTGCAAAGCCGCGAGTGCCTCATCGCTGCGGAGGCTCTGGCCATGGTCGAGGGATATGTGAGGGAAGCCGGCCGTCTGCTCACCGCCCTCGCCGACGGCACTACCCTCGACCGCTCCGACCGCGTCCGAGCTGCGAAGGCCCTGGCTGAGCTCGACGGGCACGCCGAGGACGCCGCCCGCATCCTCACGACCCTCGCCAACGACACCACCCTGCCCGGCGACGACCGAGTGTCGGCCACGCAGGCCCTGGGCGAGCTGGACGGACATGGCGAAGACGCCGCCCGCACCCTCACGACCCTCGCCAACGACACCACCCTGCCCGGCGACGACCGGGTCTCGGCCGCGCAGACCCTGGGCGAGCTGGACGGACATGGCGAAGACGCCGCCCGCGCCCTCACCACCCTCGCCAACGACACAAGAATCCCCAGCTACGAGTGCATCTGGGCCGCGGAGGCCCTGGGCAAGCTGGACGGGCACACCGAAGAC
>NZ_JBEXZD010000090.1:0-15149 GCF_040628575.1 Streptomyces sp. NPDC006393 | reverse complement strand
GACGCCGCCCGCATCCTCACGACCCTCGCCAACGACACCACCCTGCCCGGCGACGACCGGGTCTCGGCCGCGCAGGCCCTGGGCGAGCTGGACGGGCACGCCGAAGACGCCGCCCGCCTGCTCATCTGCCTTGCCAGCGACACCACCATCCGCAGCCGTGCCCGCGGGTCAGCTGCGCAGGCCCTGGCCGAGTTGGACGGACATGGCGAAGACGCCACCCGCATCCTCGCCACCCTCGCCAACGACACCACCCTCGACCGCGAAGATCGGTTGTCGGCCGCGGAGACCCTGGCCAAGCTCCACGCCTAACCAGTCGGGATGCAGTGACGTTCGATAAGGGATCCCCCAACGAACGGCGGCCGTCGAAGACGGTGTCGGACCGGACCGCGGTGCGGCTGCGGGTCGGACACACCCTGACGATCATTGAGACCGGCCTCGCCTTCCTGCAGGACGCGCGGCGGCGCGGAGAGCTGTGCCAGCCTTTGGACTGGATCTCCGAGCCCTGCCGGTGGGCGGCGGTGAAGCCGTCATCCCGGACGCCCTGCTGTACTACCGGAGCGGCCGTGGAGGCGGCGACGGAGCCATGCTGCGGGCCTTCGTAGAAGTCGACCGGACCACCATGGGACCCGAACGGCTGGCCGCCAAACTCGGCTCCTATGCACGCCTCTACCACTACGTGTCCGCACCCGTGCCAGGCAGGCGGCAGCGGCAGGCCTTCCAGGAACCCTGGCAGGGACGGGAGGAATGGCGGCGGCACCGCCCGCTCCTCTCCCGGCTGCTGTTCGTACTGGACGGCACCGGCCCCGCCGGAATCACTACCCGCTTCAACGCGCTGCGCGCAGCCGCCGAGGACCCGGCGTTCACCGGCTTCCTGCGCGACGTCCCCGTGCTCGCGGCACCGCTGATCGACGTACTCGAGAGTGGCCCTGCCGAGCCCGTGTGGCACCCACGTCCAGGACCCGGGCAACACCGTCAGCTGGAGCCACTGACCGGGCCTGGAAACCCCCCGAGCAGCCCCTGCCCGCCCTGGTACATCGGCGCTCTGGCCCCTGCGGGGCATTGCAGGCTCTTGGTGGCCGAGGACCTGTGGCCTGGGGAGCATAGAAGGCTTGCCTGGAGTATGGGCAACCGTGCCGTCCTGAAAGGAGTTGATGCAGATGCCTGCCCCGTCTGCGGACAAGACTCCGGTTAGCGTCTGGCTCTACACCTATCAAGCGGCGCAGTTATAGCGGCTAATACAAAGAGCTGCACAGGCGGTGACAGCCGTGCCTGGGGCAGGGGTTGAGCGTTCTCCCCATGGGGAGCCAGACGGGCCCGTCACCCGTCGACCGTGGGCGGGCCGGCTCGAACGACGTGACCCAGCTCCTCCCCTTGCTCGACGCAATTCCCCTGTGCGGGGCCGCGTCGGACGGCCGCGCCGCAAGCCGGATTCGCTGTTCGCGGACCGCGCTATGACCATGACGTCTACCGTGATCAGGTCCACGCTCGTGGCATCTTTCCGGCGATCGCCCGGCGAGGAAGGCGTAGACGTCGGCGACGGGGCGCTCGATGCTGACAGTCTTGGTGACCGAGCGTGCGGTGGAGGGGGTGGTCTCACGGTGGTGCCTTTCACGGGGTGGGTGGCGCGGGGGGCTCTGGGCGGGCTTCCCCCACGAGGTGGCGTATCCAGGAGTCCGGCTGGCGGCGCTGGTCCGGTTCCAAGGTGGCGAAGAAGCGGGCGTCGTTGCGGTCGGCGATCTCCGCCAGCCTGGGAGCCAGGTCGCGGCCGGGGCATCGGTGAGTGTCAGCCGCACGGTGCGACGGGAGGCAGGATCCGGTTCTCGGATCATCAGGCCCTTGGCGGCCAGACGGTCGACAAGGCGGGAGACCGCGCCGGCATCGATGCCCATATACCGGGCCACCTCGCGGGTGGTGGCGGCGTCGCCTCGGTACAGGGTGATCAGGACCGCCCACTGGGAGACGGTCACGTCGTGCTTGACGAGTTACATGCCTGAGGTGTCTCTACCGCATCGACCTGGCCAAGCCGATCCGGCCTATCACCCTCGGCAAGAAGCTCGCGCTCGACAAGGCGATGGTAGCCCGGCAGACCTGCCCGAAATGCCTGCGGACGACGTACCACGCGTGCCTCCCTCGCAAAACGCTCGGCAGCTGCCTTCTCCCAACTACGGGCTGTGTCGGTGCCCCACCTGCCAGCTCATAAGCGAATGCTCAGCGTTGATACCCGTGAGCGCGCGCAGCACCGCTACAAGGTCCAAACGTGGAGGGCGTTGTCGACGTTGGACACGGTGTACCAGGTTCCGTCTCCGAGGGGCTTGGGCAGACCTGACACTTCGAAGGGGTAGGTGAGCTGGTCGATCAGCTGCATGCGGGCCGTATCGACGAGCCAGTGCCGGCCTGTGCCGAACTCCTCGTCGCTCTCGACGGTCCCGACGATGAGGGTGGTCTCGTCGAGGAAGCCTCCCTCGTAGTCGAAGAACGCCTGTGCCTCGTCGTCTTCGGCATCCTCTTCGATCGCGGGATGCTGGGGGACCGCGTCCGCACCCAGCTGGGCTACCACCGAGCCGTCGGTGACCCGATGAACGGCAAGGGTGTCCTGGTCATGGGTCACGGTGAGCAAGCGGTCTCCGCTGGGGCTCACGGCCAACAGGACACGGTCCTCGTCGCCGAAGTCGTCGACGACGAGGGCGTGACCATCCCACCGGCCCCACCTCAGAGGAGAGCCGTCCTGGCCTTCGCCGATGGTCAGACCCATCTGGCCGGGGTCCGGGTGCGGAACGTGGACGGAACCTGCCGCTGCCGTCCCCGTCTGGGCACGTGCCAGCAGCGTGCCGTCCGCAGCATTGATGACCAGCCATTCCTCCCCACGGCCACCGTCCGGGACCGCGTGCTCGAGAGGGCCGCTGACATGGGCCCACACGGTTTTTCCGTCTGCGGAGAAACCGACCGAGCCACTGTTGGCGTAGCGATGATCTCGGTCCTCTGCGTACTCGGTAAAGTCCATGTGCCCCGCGCAGCCTGCCCAGCAGTGGTGCCGCAACTCCCACCGCACGTTCCCTGAGCGATCAACGGCCCGGAGCGCGTGCGGTCCCGCGAAGACAGCCAGATCCGCGGCAGGCGACACCGCACATGAGCCGAACCGGCGTGGCCAAGGCGCCGGAAAGCAGGCGGTCGAGGCCATGGTCGACGGCTTGAGTTCCTGCACGATCAGCTCTGTGTCTCCTCGCTGCACCAGTAGCCGCGACGTGGGCCAGGACTCCAGATAGGGGCCGGCGTCAGACCTGGAGAAGGCCCTGGGGGCAGCGTGCGTAGTCACGGGGCGAGCAAGGTGCGGCACAGGGTCTCCGAAGGACTAGGAACTTCTGCCCTGACCCTACGACAAGCCGCTGACACCATCGACTCAGCGGACCTCGGACGTTGGTCCGCAACTGGGCAAGCTCGGCGGCGTCCGCGGCACGGAGTTCCTCGAGTCTGACGATCTGCCGGCGCAGGAGACCAGTCCTTGGCCGGCTGATGCCGGCGTACACGTGGTCCAAGCCCCTGCGGGGATCACCTCTCACGTGGTCGGGAGCCCTCGAGTTCCTGTTCAGACCGAGGGTCCCGCCGGCCGCTGAAGTCATGAACGACTATTCGGATGTCGGGCCACCGAGCCCTTCCATGAGGGACACGCATGCCCTGTACGGCGAAGACCAGCCACAACACAAGTCTGAACACAAAGCGTGAGGCGAGTGAGAGCGTTCTGCGGCATCGAGTGGGCCCAGCGACCACCACGACATGGCTGTCCTTGACGAAACCGGCTCGCTCCTGGCACGTCCTCGCATCGATGACACCATTGTCCGGGAAGACGTTGAACGGAGCCATCTGATGACACCGAACAGGATCAGGCTGCACATCGATCGTGACAGGGTCCATGCAGGGGACGATGCGTTCCCCGCCCCACCACACGATCCGTGAGACCCGTGCCATGCGCGGGGACATCACCGTCGGCGAAGCCCTCGACGCCATCACACACGGCAGCGACCGCTACCAACTGGTCTCCGTGGCGGGAGGAGCGACCTGGGCGCTGTACCGGGGGCCCGGGCGTCGAGAAGCCCTACGCGGACCGTGCTGTCGCGCTCGCCGTCATCGCAGAGCAGCCACACCGCTTCGGGGAATCGAGGTTGCTGGTCGATCCAGCCCCGTCGGAACCCGCGCCGACGGCCGCCGAAGGCGGCCTGGACCGCACTGAGCTGCGCCCACCGCCGTGCGCGCTCCCGATTGAGCTCGGCGGCGCAGGTGAAGGCGTCGAGGGTGCGGCGGATCCCCCTGGACAGGTGTCCCTGCTCGGCGAGGAAGACCGACCGGGACTTGGTCAGCGTGCCGCAGTCGTACGCCGGTCGCCCACCCAGCCCTTCGGGTCGACGGCCAGCCAGGGCTCTCGGATGCCCGCCAGGATGTTCCGCGCGTTCAGGTCGCCGTGGATGAGGGTGTCCGGCTGGTGGCGCGCGAGCTCACGCACCGTCGCCGTCGCGGCCTGCACCGTCCGGGACGGCTCGGTCAGCTGCCCGAACACCAGCGCATCCTGCACCTCTGCCGCCAACCTCACAAGGTGACGACCCTCGCCGAACGGCTGGGCATCCCTCTCGGCGTTGCCAGAATCCTCGTAGCCGATCTCGCGGAAGCCGGTCTCGTAGCCATCCAGTCGGACGCAGTACCGGCACGGCTCGGCAAGGGCGGCGGCATCGAGCTGCCGGAAGAGGCGACCAGGAGCACACTCGTCATCGACTTGGGCTCGCAGGTCCCCCACGGCAACGGCTCAGACTTCGACCTCGACGCAACCGCGATCGGTGCACAGGGAGGCAAGGTCTACTCGGATCAGTACTTCGTCTTCTTCAACAACCTGCACGTCCCAGACAACTCGATCGTCCACACCGGCAACGACTCAGACCGCGTTTGAGATCTGACATGGGACGATCGGTCGGTGACTCGACTCGTGAACCGTGACCGCTCCCTTGAGGAGCTTGAGCGCGACCGCTGGTCGGCCCCGTCGGGCGGTGAAACCCGGCTGATGGCGACCGTGCGTGAGCTTCGGCGCAAGCCGATCGGCGGCCTGACGGTCGAGGACATGCGGCTATTGATCAGGCAAAACGTGGGCCTTGCCTATCTCCTGCCCCTGGCGGTGGAGGTCCTCCGGATCGACCCACTGGCGGAAGGCGACATGTACGAGGGCGATCTGCTGGCCGCCGTGCTCACCAGGAGCGCGGAGGTCTGGAGAGAGTCCCCCGAACTCGAGCGGGATGTCCGTCTGATCGTCTCGGAGTTGGCCGATGCGCCGCCTGCCCTAAAACCCGAGGTTGAGGGGTTTTTGGCTCTGTAGCTCGCCGACGGCAGCTACCGTGGCGAGGGGCCGGCAGGCTGTCTACGAGGAGTTTCGCACGGTCGGCCGTGGGCCGGGACGCGTCGCAGCACGACCCCGGGTGAGCCGACGGACCATGACGCCGATCATGGCCCATCGAATCATCGTCTCGGAGTGGGCCGGACTGGTCTCGTAGTCCCGGGCCAAGCGCCGGTGGGCGGTGAGCCACGAAAACGTACGCTCTACCGCCCACCGCTTGGGCTGGACCTGGAAGCCGCGCTGGTCAGGGTCCTTGCGGACGATCTCCAGGTCGCGGCCGAGGATTTGTGCGGGCCACTCGACCAGGCGGCCAGCGAAGCCCTGGTCGGCCCAGACCTTCTTGACGCCGGGGTGGTCGAGCCTGGTCCATAGCAAAGGCCGCTTCGCGCCGTCGCGGTCCTGGATGCTCGCCGCGACGACGTGGACGGCCAAAAGCAGGCCCAGGGTGTCGGTGACGATGAACCTCTTGCGGCCCTTCACCTTCTTGCCCGCGTCGAAGCCTCTGGTGGCCGCGGGGACCGTGTCGGCCGTGCGGACTGACTGCGAGTCGATCAGGCCCGCGCTCGGCTCCACGTCGCGGTCGTCAGCTTCACGGACCTTGCCGCGCAGAGCGTCGTGGATGCGCTCGACAGTGCCGTCGTCGTGCCACCAGGTGAAGTACCAGTACACCGTCGGCCACGGGGCGAAGTCCTTCGGCAGCTGCCGCCAGGCACAGCCGGTCCGTACCACGTAGAAGATCGCGTCCACGATCCGCCGCCGCGGATGCTTTTCCCGACGCCCGCCCTTCGGGCCCACCCGCGCCGGCGGGAGCAAGGGCTCCACCAGCGCCCACTGGTCATCCTTCAGGTCAGACGGATACCCACCCCCACCACCGCTCACGGTGAGCTCAACGAACGCCTCAGCAACGGGACACGGCAGATCTCAAACACGGTCTCAGATGCCTACAACACCCTCACGAAGGTCCTCGGAGCCCTGCGAGCACACGACACGGACACCATCGAAGCCCTCGCCGACCCCCGCCTGCGCAACAGCCGTGGCGCGGACGAAGGCGAGGACGAGGAAGGCGAGTTCGCCAACGACGACCAGGACGATGGCGAGGGTAGGCGGCGGGAGCTGCTGACGGCTGCGGCGGCCGGGTTGCTGCGGTTCAGCGAGGAACGCGACCCCGCCGCCCTCGCCCAATTCGTGCGCCTGCGCGTCATCGACCCCGAACGTGCCTACTGGCGCCGCGGCATCGAAGCCGCCACCCGCTGGCTGAAGAAGACCGGCAACACCGAACTGCGCGTGCCCTACACCTTCGTCGCGCCCGAGGACTGGCCGGGCATCGGCGGGCATCCCACCGGGGTATGGGTCGCTGATCAGCGCCGCTACCACGCCGCCGGAACACTCGAGCCCGACCGCGTCGCCGAACTCGAGGCGCTCGGCATGGTCTGGTCGGTACAGGACACCGCCTGGGCCGAAGGCCTCGCCGTGGCCCGCTCCTACGCCACCGCACACGCCGGCATGCTCCTCCCACCGGCCACCGCGGTCTGGGACGGCTACCCCATCGGGACCTGGGCCAAGAACATGCGCGCAGCAGCCCGCAGGACGTTCCACAACGCCGAACGACGCGCCGCTGGCGAGACGGGCATCCCCTACGCCGGGGAGCTCCCGCAGAGCCGTCTGGAAGCGCTGGAAGCGATCGACCCGGGATGGTGCCCCCTCGGCTGGGACATCGCCTGGCAACGCACCTTCCGCCTCACCCACGCCCACCTCAAGGCCGGCGGAACCCTGCCGACGGCCACAGGCCAGATCATCGTCCAGGGCGAAGACCTCGGGACATGGGTCACGGCGCAGCGGCACGGCTGGGACAAGCTGCTGCCCGCCCAGCAGTGGCTGCTGGAAAGCACGCTCGGGCTGGAGCCGGCGGGCGAGGACGAACAGCCACCTGCACGCCGCTCGCAGAGTACGGCGTGGGCGCGGAACCTCGCCGCGGCCCGGCAGTTCCACGCACGCGAGGGCCACCTGACCGTCCCCCGCAAACACATCGAGGACGTCAACGGCGACTTGGTCGGGCTGGGCCAGTTCGTCAACAACGCCCGCCGGAGAGCCGCGACACTCAACCCGCAACGACGCGCCGACCTCGACCAGCTCGGCATGAGGTGGTGATGGTGAACGAGAGTGCCAGCCCGGTGCCGACCGGCGGGTCGCGCTGGCGAACGCTGAATACGCAGCGCTGGCTGGCAGCGCCGGGCGCGCGGGAACCGGACCTCGGTGGCCATTTCAAACTGATTGGCACGGGTCATGGTCGTCGTCGGCAGTGCGCGGATAGAGCCAGAGAACCTTTGTCTCTTGATCATCGAGCTTCCTTCTCGCGTTGCTCAAGCCACTCGAGGTACCAGGTCCGGAAGGTGTGACGGTTTCCGTTTGCATCGACGTACGGTTCGAAGGGCGGGTTGATCGCGCAGTCCCGGTCGCGGACCTCCCCGCGGTGCGGGCCGACGACGATGAGCCAGCCGGTCATTCCGCATCCGTTGTCGCTGATCAGGATCGCGCCCCGCCCGCGTTCCAGATGCCAGACCTCCTCGCCGTCGTCGCCGAAGACTTTGCGGTAATCGTCCAAATAGTCCTCGTCCTCGTCACGGGCAGTGGGTTCATACCCAGCGGCGCGAAGGGTCGCTATCTGCTGGTCAGCCCAATCTTCCGTCTCGACGAACGGCCCGCTGGAATCCAGCAGCCAGGGATGGTTCTCGTCGCCGTCCCAGACCCATCCCCACTTCCCATCGATTCGGCGCAACGAGGTCAGCCGGAGTGCCGGTCCGGGGCCGCCGGCCCCGACCTCCGCCAGAAACGCGCGGTACTCGTCGGGCAGAGCGACACCGAACTGTGCTTCGGCCTCAGCGATCTCGGCGCAAGTCAGGACAGGTTCGAACGTCGGGTATCGAGACGACCCTCGGCCACGAGCCCGACGTCCGGCCTCTTCCACTGCGATGACGCGTTCCCGGACTGCCGACCAGTCCATCTGCGTGTTCACGGCTCTCCTATCGACGGCGAGCACGGGGACACTAGCGCCAGCCACTGACATTGAGCATCCCTCTGGGCTGTGCTGGGCTTCTCGTCTCCACCGTGGTGGGGAAGAAGCGCGACCGGGACCATCCCCGCGGACGCGGGGAGCACGGCGTCCTGTTCGGCATCGCCCTGTCCGGGACGGAACCTGAGCGTGCATAACTCGAGTGACGACGGGCTGTGGTCGCGCTAGCGTGCGGCGGTGATCAGCAATGAGGGAGTACGCCTGGGGGCGGAGGCCGCACGTCGTCTGGCACAGAGAGGTCTCTATGAGTTCGAGCCGGGGCTGACGGATGCCGAATTCACTCGCATCGAGCGCGAGTACGGCTTCGAGTTCGCGGACGATCACCGTGCGTTCCTTGCGGCCGGCCTCCCGGTCAACGTCCCTCCCGAGGAGGGGCAGACCTGGTCCAGGCCCTGGCCGGAGTGGCGCGGCGGTGATCTGGACAGCTTGCGCCGACAGCTCGACTGGCCGGTCGAGGGTGTTCTGCTCGATGTTGAGCACAGCGGGTTCTGGTACCAGGGCTGGCGGAAGCGCCCAGTCGACGGGATGGCGGCGCTGGATACGGCCCGGCGTCATCTGGCGAAGGCGCCAGTGCTGGTGCCCGTGTATGCCCACCGCTACCTGCCCGCCGGCCGGGGAACCCCCGGGCATCCGGTGCTCTCGATGTGGCAGACCGACATCATCTATTACGGCTTGGACCTGGCCGACTACATGCACCGCGAGTTCGACGAGGCACGGGGCGAGGCCGACGACAGGTGGAACCCGCGAGCGACAGTCCCCTTCTGGCGAGACCTCCTCTGAGCCCGGGAAAACGCGGGCCTGCAGTGGGCACGCTCGGCTTGGGAAGCTCGTAGCCCATCGCGCGGAGCTGGTCGGCAGGCACGTCAGTGGAGGCGCCAGCTGTGCTTCGGCTTCCTGTAGCCAGGGGGTTGGGGACAGCCCATCATGTCTTCCTCGTCGAGGTGCCAGGGAGTGCTGTAGTGGGCCGTGCTCAGCGGCCACACAGTGGTGGGTGGCGGTGGCTTTCGGCAGGTGCTCTTACGCAACGCCGCCCAGCGCCTCGGCCTCATCCACAGCCAACCGCAGCTCGTACGACCCACCGAACCCGCCCCCACCCGAAGGACACGACCGGCGCAGCAACGGCACAAAGACAGCGACAAGACGCTCATAACGCGGATCACCAGCAAACGAAGGCACACACTGAGCGTAGCCATGCCTCCCACTCCCCCACCCAGAATCCACCTACTCCCGCCCACACGAGCGTCATCCACCCCACCCGGGAAACGACAACAGCCTTCACCGACCAGATGACACCATCACCACCAACCACCCACCAAAAACGTCCCCGTAGCAGTGAAAACAGATGACGCCACACCATGAAAAAACCACGACGCCCATCAGCCAGGCCGCTACGGCCGTACATGAAGCCTTCCGCGCCAAACTGAGATCCCTGCTCACCGACCGGGAACTGCACGGACGCTGGACACTCGTGGTCCTGCAGACCTCCGACGGCCGGCTGACGGTCGAAATCCCGGGGAACCTCCCAGAAGACGCGCACACTGCCCTGGAGCGGGACTTCGTCAGCCTCATCGAAGGGGCTCGCGGTCGTTCGACCATTCGGATCGTGTGGCACGCCCGCAAGCGCAAATGGAAACGCGTGCGGAGGTAAGCAAAATCGGATCGGAGCCGGCGGACAAGAACGAACAGCCGCCCGCACGGCGTTCCCAGAGCGCCGCGTAGAGCTCGTAACACGATCTTGTTAGGCGTCCCTGGCTGGTCGTGACCGGTGTGACGACGGCCGAAGGCGGTTGTCGACCTGGCCGGTCAGGGCCGGGATGGTGGCACCGTGCCTGGACTCCCCACCAGCGGCCGACGAAGCCAACAAACGGAAGTGTGGCAGCCATGGTAGGGAGGGCGCGGAGACGACGTGCAAGGATGCCAGGATGTCTCGCCGATCACGCCTTCTGTCGTGGGCCGCCGTAGCGACCTTGTCTGCCGCACTGCTCAGCCTCCTCCTCTACGCCTTGGACGACAAGCCTGACAACGAGGTCTTCCCAGTCAGCACGGAAGCCACGTCACCCGCGGTGGCTCGGACGGCGCGTGAGCATCTTCACCTGTCCCGCCCATCGGGGAAGGAGAAGACGGTGCGGATGACGGTAGACGGCATTCTGCGCGAACAGCACTACAACACTATTACGGGCACTCTGGACTTTCTCAACGATGAGGGCGAGGTCGTCGACCGGGTTCCCTTCCATCAAGGGGGTCTCGCCGAAGGACCGATAGAGAGCTCGACCAGCGAGCACACTCCGAACCAGCGCGTCGAGGACATCACATCGGTCAAGCTTGGACCCGGCCTAAAACTTTCACAGTGGCGCGACAAGCCGTAAGAGCTCGTAACACCATCATGGTCGAGGCTTCTTGAGGCGTCGCCAGCAGATCAGGCTGCAAGCCAGAGAGACGAAGGCGTCGTGGAGTTCGGTGCGTCGTTCCCATCGCACGGCAAGACGCTTGAAGTGGTGGAGCAGGGCGAAGGTCTGCTCGACGGCGTAGCGGAGTTTGCCCAGGCCCTTGATGTTCGGGGCGCCCTTGCGGGAGATCACGGGCTGGATCGGCGCTTGCGGAGTTCGTCGCGGTTGGGGTTGGAGTCGTAGCCCTTGTCTCCGAGCAGGGCCTCGGGGCGTCTGCGCGGACGGCCGGGGCGGCCGGCGACGGGCGGGATGCCGTCGACCAGGACGAGGATCTGAGTGACGTCGTTGACGTTGGCCGCGGTGGTGACGACCTTGAGGGGGGACCGCGTCCGTCGCAGATCAGGTGGTGTTTGCTGCCCGTCTTGCGCCGGTCGACCGGCGACGGACCAGTGTCGGCACCCCCTTTTTTTCGCGCGGATGTGGGAACCGTCCACACACGCGCGAGACCAGTCGAGTTCGCCAGCGGCGTTCAGCCTGGCGAGCAGAATGCGGTGGAGCTGGTCGAAGACACCGGCCTGCTGCCACCGTTCGAGGCGGCGCCAGCAGGTCTGTCCGGAGCCGAACCCCAGCTCCAGCGGCAGCAGTTGCCAGGCTATGTCGTTGTGGAGGACGTACAGGATGCCCTGCAAGCGCAGCCGGTCGTCCACCGGCCGGGGCCCCGGCGCGCGCTCGGGCCAAGGCGGCAGCAGCGGCTCGATCAGCGCCCACAAGTCGTCGTCCACGATCCACGGCCGAGCACTCGCATCCTCACGAACGGCTGAATCAACCGACCGGTCACGCCCGACCCGGACATCTCAACAAGATCGTGTTACGAGCTCTAAGGGATGCCGAGCCAGCGACGCGCCGCGGCACCGTCTGCCGGATGCCCGATTTCGCCCGTCGCCACCCACTCAGCAAACTTTCGAAGGACTTGTGAATGGACTGGATCCTTCAGGACGAACGCACTGATTGCGGACTCCCAGGTAGTCCCACAGGAAAGCACTGAACCATCAAGAGAGAGCATGCGGAACTCAGGCCGACAGTACCCGCTGCCGAGCAGGCCTGAAGCACCTATCCCCATGATGTCCCAAGAGTCCTGCAATTCCACGCAGATCCACTGTGCAGGACCATCCGCCTCAAGAGTGAGCGCTACCAGGAACCGGTGATCGGCCTGAGTGAAAAGGCCTGCTTCGACCGAAAGTCGGTACCATTCTGCGTTCGCTTTCTCAAGCAGCAGCGGATCGCCGATATCAATTAGGGATTCGGTTCGGCCATCCTCGGGAGGACAGCTCGGCGCCTGGCCACTGACGAGAGCGGGCATGAGTCCACTCAGGTCGCCGCATTTCTCCAGCACCAGAAGTCCCGCTGCAGCAAGAGATTTTTTCAGTTCCATTTCATCCGTCTCGGGATCACGGTCGCGGTACATACTGGGCGAGGAGATTGGCGTAGGGGTACTCAATTACATTATTGTAGTTGTGGTTGAGCACATACCCAACGCCCCCGTCGCTTCGCACAAGCACACGAGTCTGGCTCGTGGCCGAGCCCACTCCCGTGAAGTTCGTCGCATTATACCAAGGGCTTTGGGTGTTGCCATTCGCGTTGAACCAGTCGGGCCCGTCGCTGTTGATCCGCTGCGTGACCGTACCTCTTTCAATGCCGTTCACAGTGTTGTGGACTTCCCTCGGGATTTTCGCCCACGCATCTCGTCCGGAATTGATCCGCTTTCGCACCTCGTTCGGGTGGTACGGGTCGCCCTCGAATGCCGGTGAGACGGGTTCGGCTTCAGGAGCCCTCTCCGGGAACTTACCGCCCGCTATGAGCTCGTAACACGATCTTGTTGTGATCCGCGGTGTGACTGAGCACTTCAGTTGCCGCTCGGTCGTTCAGGTGGCACTTTGAGCGCTGGTCTCGCACGGGATGCCGGGCCACAGGGGATGGTCTCTTGAAGGAGCGGATCACGTGAGTGCCAGCGAGGGACGGGAGCACTGGGAGTTGTTGCCCGGAGCCGGAGTGGGGCCGCTGCGGTTCGGGATGAGCCCGGTCAAGGTTGCCGACGCCCTTGGAGTCTCTGAGCCGCAGAAACTGGTGGGCGGTCTCTACGGGCAGGAAGATTTCGCCGATGGGGTGAAGGTGTTCTACGACGCAGGCAAGTTGGCGTGCGTTGCTCTGGACGCGGTCACGGGTCCGCAGGTCTTGCTAGCGGGCTTTGCACTGGCCGGCCGCGATCCCGAGCAGGCGCACCACTTGCTTCTTGACTACGCCGCCGAGCACGGGAGTTGTCTGATGTACACCCTCGATCACTCCCTCGCCCTGACCGATCTGGGGGTTCTGCTGCGCTCACAGGAGGTCGGCGGCGTGCGGATGTCGCGGCCGGTCTTCGTGAAGGAGGACTGGTTGGAGTCGGAGTACTACCGCGATCGCCTTCCTATGGAAGGCGTCCCGGCCACCGACGAATCGCCCTGGCAGTCGTAGATGCGCGTGCCGCTGCCGCAGCGGGACGGCGTGACCGGTGTGACGATTCGGCCGTTTGGGAGGGCGTGAGTGTTCGACCGTGGATTGTGGACGATGACCTCTGGGCGTTGATCGAGCCGCTACTGCCGCCATGGCCACAGAAGGCACCCGGTCCGAAGCCGGTGGATGACCGGTTGTGCCTGCAGGGCATCCTGTATGTGCTTTACAACGACGTCAGCTGGCAACTGCTGCCGCTGGAGTTGAGGTTCGGCTCCGGACAGACCTGCTGGCGCCGACTGAGCCGGTGGCACGAGGCCGGCGTCATCGAGAGCTGCACCACATCCTGCTGGCCGAGTTGCACGCGGCCGACGCCCTGGACTGGACGCGTGCCTGCGTGGACGCCTCCCACATTCGCGCAAAAAAGGGGGCGAGGCCACCGGCCCGTCTCCGGTCGACCGCGGGAAGACGGGCAGTAAACACCACCTGATCTGCGACGGGAACGGCACCCCGTTCAAGGTCATCACCACTGCGGCCAATGTCAACGACGTCACCCAGACCATCGCCCTGGTCGACGGCATTCCGCCCGTCGCCGGGAAGTCGGGCCGTCCACGCAGACGACCCGACGCACTTCTGGGTGACAAGGGCTACGACAGCAACCCCAACCGGCGCGAGCTGCGCAGACGTCGCATCCTGCCGGTGATCTCCCGCAAGGGTGCCCCGAACATCAAGGACCTCGGCAAGCTCCGCTACGTCGTCGAGCAGACTTTCTCTCTCCTGCATCACTTCAAGCGCCTGGCCGTCCGCTGGGAGAGACGCCTCGACCTGCACGACGCCTTCGTCTCCCTGGCCTGCAGTCTCATCTGCTGGAGACGCCTCAAGAAGGCCTGCTCATGATCGTGTTACGAGCTCTAAATGAACGTCTCCACAACACTGCACCGGAAGCAATACGGCGATAGCGCCCCATGTGTCTCTCTTGACTGATCGAACAACTGGGGATGCCGCCAGCCGTTTCCACACTACCTATATGTCGCCGCAGTTGACATCAGCGTTGATTAGGCGTTAGTGAAGAGCAACCGTTAGAGTCGCCGCCGCAGGCTCTCACGCTGCCTGCGCCCCTTCCCCATTGCCAAGCCGAGTCCCATAACCACGGCCCCAAGCGCGATCATCCAGTAGATCTCGGTCATCATGCCGGCGATCAGCGGGAGAAAGCCGACCGGAATCAGCCAGCGGAACCACGCACCGGCGGGGAGCCTCAATGCGTCCCACACGAAGAGCGCGAGAAGCGCGACTATTACCACGACTCCAATTACAGGAATTCCTGCGGGAGTCACATTTACACTCAAGAGCACATAGTTCACGAGAAATCTCCACTTCCACCGATCCGCCCGGCGCCGTCCGAGTGATCGGCGCCGGGCGGTCGGTTGGTATGGACTAGAGGGCCCTACCAGCCCAATGTTCCCCATACTAGGGCTGACGTTTGCTGGTATAGCCGTGCTTGGCCAGCCCGATTGGATACGTTGTAGAGGAAGGGAAGCCCGCCCTTCACGAATAGTGCCGGTTCTCGCACGGCGTTGACACGCCACCCGACGGTATCGAACGCAACGCCGGTCCCAAATGCCGCCCAGTCCTTCTTGGTCTTGTCGCTCTGGGCAAAACTAATTCCGCGATTTGCAACTGAGAGCGCGAAGGCAGTACCAGCTATTGGGGCACATGCCCCGGCTGTACCCACCGTACAAGGGAGTGTCTTGTTTTTCGTGTAAGCCCTGATGTTGATGCTTCTCGTGGTTGATTCGGGTGTTACTGATTGTCGATGACGCGGTCGCCGTAGAAG
>NZ_JBEXZD010000089.1:0-35147 GCF_040628575.1 Streptomyces sp. NPDC006393 | reverse complement strand
CTACGAGCGCAAAGCCGAGCACTTCCTTGCCTTCACCGGCATCGCCTGCACCCTCATCTGCTACCGCAGACTCACCAAATGAGATGACGTCTAAGGAGGCGGGTTGGCGGCTTCCCGTGCGGCTTGAGGATGTCGGCGAAGTAGGTGGTGGAGTCCTTGTGTCCGGCAAGCTTCGCGAACCGGTTGCGGCGGATTTCGACTCGATCCGCATAGAGCGTGGCGACTGCCGAGTAACCCTTGAAGGTCTGTGGCTCGTTTTCGGACTGCGGGGTCTTGTTGAGCTTCATCGGAACCAGCTTCCAGTTGAGGGATCGTGGATAGGTGGGCCTGAGGCACTACGAGCAGGGTGACCTGGCGGGGCGACGGGGGAAATGAGTTCTACGTAATCAGGCATCACCGAGCCGATTACCGGGCAGGCGCCCGCTATCTTCCATTCTGAGCGACGGTGAAAGGCCGGTAAGGACACGGCGCCGCGGTGCTGGTGGTGGGGACGGGAGGTCGGAGGATGCCCGAGTTGGCAAGGAGGACCTGCGTCGGCGCCGATGGCGTTGTCGCAGATTCGCCTGCGGAGCACTCCGCGTCGGCAGGGCCGTCCAAGCCATGCGGCCGCAGTCACTCGACGTCGACTCCGTAGGCGCGGGCCAGAGCGTCGAGGCCTTCAGCCCAGCCTTGGCCGATGGCTCGCAGTTTCCAGGCAGGTCGGCCGTCGACGGTGTGCCGGTACAACTCTGCGACGACCATGGCCCGGATATTGGGGTCTGCAGGCGGCTGGAACTCCCAAGCCGCCCCCAGCGTGCAGTCCATCAGCAGGGTGGCGTAGGTCAGAGAGTCGCAGGTGAGTCCAGTATCGACGTCCATATTGATCGCGATGGCCACGCGTCGGACGTGTTCGGGCAGCGCGGACAGGTGAACAGTGACGCGCTCGACGGTGTGCGCTCCTTCGAGCTGCTTGCCCAGAAGACGCACGGCTCCGTCCGCGCCAGACGGCTGGTTGTAGAAGACGAAATCCTCATCACCGCCGACGCGTCCGTCATGCCCCGTCAGGAAGAGGGTGAGGTCTGCGTCGGCGCCCGCGAACCTGAAAGCCAAACGTAGTCCCTGCCAGGCCTCTTCGGGCAGGACGAGGGTCTGACCGGGGATCAGCGTCACGGGGGCCACCGCAGTGGCGGGCGGTATGGGATGCGGACTCGCCGGTGCTTCCTGCTTCCACTCGGCGAACGGCTTGATCCGGTACGGATCGGTGACCGGGCTGCCTCCACCGGGCGGGGTGTTGCCGCCGAGACTGATGTCGAGGTCTGCTAGGGATGTCTCGCCTGAGTCGGGGGCGTCCTGCGCGTGGTCAAGCAGGTCCTGCAGGCCGGGCACGCGGGTCGTGTCCAGGGGCTTGATGGCGGTGGAGAGATTGCCGGAGGCCGTGGTGGTGACGGAGCAGGCCACGTCCTGGCCGATGTCCAGGAAGCGGAGGGCGTCCTCGGGTTGCCGCCAGGGCGTGGACTCGATCGCCTCGCGGGTCCAGCGGCCGTAGGCCACGAAGCCGAGACGTTGGGTGTCGGGCAGGCGGGTCAGCACGGCCAGGTCGATGGCGGTGGTGCCCGGGGCGGTCGCGAAGCCCTCTTTGAGGGTGGCGACGATGTTCGACCCCATGGACGTCAGCCACCACAGGGTCTTGTCCCGTTTGGTGAGATTCTTCAGTGTGGGGCGGCCGCTGGGTGTCAGGCCGGGTGTCTGGGTGGGCAGGGAGTCGAGGTCCTGTTGCCGCATCACGACGGAAAGGACAGGGCCGTCTACCCCAACAGCACAGCCGGCTGCCGGGTTGTCGGAGAAGGCGATATTCACCGCCTCGCAGACCGTCGCCTCATCGTTGGATATCAGCGCCTGCCACCACTGCTGCGCCTCACTGGCCAACTGCTCTCGCACCGCCTGAAGACGGGCGGATTCCGCGGCCAGGTAGAGGGGAGCGTCCTGTTCCGCACGCTGCTTGGCTGCCGTACGTTGCGCGCGCGCCAGGCGGGCGATGCCCTGCAGGTGAAAGGCACGGGCTTCGGCCAGTGCCCAGGGCAGGCCCAGGTTCGGCGTGTCTGGAATCTGTGGGAAATGTGCTGCGGGGAACGACTGCAGGTGGACGCTGGTGGTCTGCCGGCGCAGTTGTCGCAACTCAGCGATGGCGGCCTCGCGCTGCGCCTCTTGCTGGGCTCGCTCTGCCTGCCGTCGGGCCCTGTCCAGTTGTGCGGCCGACGGGGCGACGGTCCGGGGTCGCGAGGTTCGACGTGTACTGGTCCGCCGTCGGCCACCACCCAGCGAACTCGAGGCATAGAAAGGACCGAGACCGGATGACACCCGGGCGCCGCCGGTACCCACGCTGAGCCTCGCCGCCCGCGGACGGATCGATGTCCGCACGCCGCGCGTCGAGACCCGCACGCTCATACCGGGAACACCGACACGGAACCCGAACCCCATGGAGTATCCCCTCTCCCCTTGAACCGCCTGGCACCTGTGGATTCCGGCCGACCGCCGGCATGGCCTCCACACGAGAAGCGTGAGCTCCTATCCGGGGGCAAGGCCAAGCGCCTGCAGTGCACTGCTGTTTGGACGCGAAAACGCGGACCTACTTCTGCATGACCATGCCTTGATCCGTTACGTAGTAGCTCGCCATGCAGGTCGGGAACGCGGAGCTGTCTCCGGGTTCTCCGCGCATCTGGGATGAGTTGCAGAACTTGTTGAGGATCTGTTGTTTCTGCTGGTAGCTCAGTCCGGCAGGCTGATTGTTCTGCTGCTGGCCGTTCTGTGACTGATCATCCACTTGCCCTTGTACCCAGGGGTCGGTGGAAGAGGATGTGGCGTCGCCATCAGAGCCGAGAAGCGCACCGCCCAGGAAGAACGAGGCCGCAGCGACGGCAACGACACCACACCATAGGGTGATCGGCCGCTGCCACCATAGCTTCTCCATGCGCGCCAGGATGCGTTGGTACTCCGGGTGGTATTCATACTCGTCCCGCCAGCCGTTGGGCGAGTCCGTCGAGCCGGGCGCGGCATGCACCGTGGGGGCGCTGGATGGGCGCGGGGGGACGTTAGGGGGAAGTGGTGACGTGTTCTCCACCGCAAGCTCCTCACGGCCCTGACCGGCAGTCAGGTCCTGCACAGAGAGTCGGGCGGCACAGGTTAACCATGAAACATCCATGGTTTCTACACACATGACCCAATCGTGATCTGGCATGCCGGCGGTCAGTAGACCCCAACCATTCTTCAACCATCTGCACGGGCCTGGCATGATCCACCTGCGATGCGGGAGCGAACCGCTGGCGTCGACGCATGGGTGTGGAAGCAATGGCGGCGAGTGCGCACAGCAGGGCCGGAGTGGCGCTGTCATCGGGTAAGAGCTGTCGACGGCAGGGGCTAACGCTCGCCGCCCTCGGGCTCTCTGCGGCGCACAACCCCGTTGACGATCATGATGGCGTGACGGATCCAAGCAGCATGGCAGCTGTCGCACACCGTCTTGAGCCAGCCGGCTGCGCCGTCCCCGCGGGGTCGTCGGCGTCCTGGCGCTCCGCAGAATTCGCAGGTAACCGCAGATTGTGCTTCGGCCGCAGCGACCAGGGCTCGCACCTCGGTACTCAAGCCGCCTGAGACTCCGGTGACCTGCACACGTACACCGCCGAGTTTCTCTTTCAGGTCGTCAACCCGGTAGCCCGGTTCACGGGCGAGGAGTTCCTCGTGCAGCCGCATCAGCAAGGGATGCCAGCCAGGCCCGACCGCGCGCAGCCGATCCGGCAGCTGGCGTTCAGGACGATTGCCGAGCCGACTGGTCTGGGGTTCTTGCATGAGGCAATCCTGTCAGGCACCCGCCGCGGCCCCAGCCCACCGGAACAGCGCTTTCCGGCATCTGCTTCGACCGCCACTGCCGACGGCAGCACAGCCGCAAGGGTCATCGGAGGCGGTTGATGTATCGCTTGACCGCGCTGCGCTGTTTGTTTGTCTCGGCACTTCCACGCCGATGGGGCCCGGAGTGCGGCGGTGGCCGGCCCACCACCGTCCAGGACCGGCTGGGCCGGCATCAGCGGCTTGATCTGGTCCCACAGACACATCTGATCAACTGACCAGCCGCCCTCAAAGAGAGATGCCGCCTGGTAGCCCGGGCGAGACGGTATGCGGACAGGACTCACTCGGCGGTGGTCTTCGGCCGCTGCCGAGGCCTCAGGCATCCACCTCGTCGAGGTGCTCGCGCAGGACGCGGGAGATCTCGTGCACATCGCCGGTTGTCGGGATCCGTCCGTATTCGGTGACGCCCAGTTCCAGAGCCCTCTCGCTGGTGAACTGCACGAGGTCCGGTGCGGGCGCGTAGTGGTCCCGGAGCCAGCGTGCCAGGACGGCTGCCTCATCGGCAGTGGCGTTCAGGGCCATGACGGCGCCGACCTTTGGGTAGGGCGTATTGACGAGTCCCTCCATGCGGGTGCCTCCCCCGAGGGGCATGTCAAATCCGAGGCCCTCCTGGGGGTGGGGCGCCTGGGCTCCCAGCAGCCAGGTTTCCGTGCCTGGGAAGCCTTGCATCAGGCGCTCGGCGAAGTCGTTCAGCTGGATGTCCCAGGCAGCGGCGTCGTCCACGGGAGGTGCGAAGCTGAACGTCGTGCGTCGGGCGTCGGTTTCAGTCATGTCTGCCTTCGCTAGGGAACGTAGCGGGCGCTGCCGTTGACGCCGCTCATGGCCATCGTGCTTTCCCAGTACGGCACCGCCTGCTTGTCGTTCGTGATGATCTCAAAACCGCGGATCTCGTCGTTGCGGGGGTCGTCGAGGGCTGCGCGGTACCGGTTCATCTCGGTGGCGTCCTTGAAGTACATGCCGTCGCGGTGCGGATCGAACTCGATCTTTCCGGTGTCCGGGTCGATCTCCGGTGGCGTGCCCAGGGTCTGGTTGACCTTGCTGATGCTGCGGAAAGACTTGCACTCGTCCGGTTTACGTATGTATTTGGCGTCGATCGCGTAGCCGTCGTCCTTGCGCATCCCGTCCATCATGAGGCCTCTGTTGCTCTTGCCGACTCCGGGAGGCAGGGGTACCTCGCGCTCGGGGTAGCCGGCGACACAGAGCTGGTAGGCGTTGTCCGGGCTCGTGGCTCCGCCGCCGCCGGCGAAGCCGCCGGCGGGCAGGGTGTGCACCCAGTTCTCGAATCGCTGCTGTTCGGGCAGGCTCAGGATGCGAGTGGATCCGGGCTCCGGCGGGAGCGGGTCCCGGTCGAGCGTCGGGTCGTATCGGCTCGCCATCGGCAGCAGGTTGGGAGCCTGGCCGTGGTAGGAGGCGATCAGCACTGGAACCGGAACGCGGCCGGGGATGGGAAGCAGTGGTATTCCCGGCAGCAGGGGGCTGTCCGGCTTGCTGTCCGGGGGCAGCTTCACCCGCTTCTGGGACGAGTCCAGGGCATGGGCGACGTTGCCCAGTGCGCGGATGTACGGATCGGAGAGGACGGCGTCCTTCAGACCGCCGTCGTAGCCGTTGCCGCCGAACATCGGGGAGTCCCAGGGCATGTCGTTCGCGAACGGGTCGACGCGGTGATGGACGATCTTCTCCTTCGCGTCCTCGACGTGGTCGGCGTACCGGTCGCAGGCCTTTGCCAATTGCGTGCATGCACCGACCAGGTTGGCGAACAACGGCTCGTTTTCATGTGCCTGGTCGGACGGGCAGATGAAGCCCACGCTGTCGGCGAAGTACTGATGGAAGGCGTCGGCGGCCTCCCCGGAATGTGCTTTGCCGGCAGTCGAGGCGTAGGTCTGGGCGTCTGTGAGCAGCCGGGCCACGAGCTCGCCTCCCGCTCTCCAGGAAGCAGCGACGTCGCGCAGTTTCTCCGGGGAGCCGCGGAACCGGTCACTCATTCCTGCCGGTGCGTACTTGTCCCAGGCGGACGTCTCACCGATCACTTCGGGAAGTTCCTGGCCCAGGCCGAGGAATCTTTCCTCACACGCTTGGCCGGGGTCACCCATGGTGTAGGTGAGATCAACCTGCTTGCGGAGGATCGCTGAGGCCACCGCGCTTTCACGGGCCATGAACTCGCGTGCGTTCCGCATCAGGCCTTTGCCGGATTCGCCGATGATGTAGGCGCTGTACCCCATCGAGTCCAGGGTGGTGGCGGCGGCCGGCTTGTACACCTTGGCGAACTCGGCGCCCGCGTCGTCGTCTCCCGCCATGCCGTGCTGGCGGTCCAGTTCATTGAAGAGAGCTACGGTCGCCTCGACGGTGGCCACCATGACCGTGTCGGCCAGTCCCATCGACGCCTTGACCATGTTGTCCGCGATGACCTTCAGGTCAGGCGGCATCCCCACGTGAATCCTCCCCGTTCTGGCATGACGCGATCATGTTCGCCGTCGTCCGTTCTACCTCACAGGGGCTTGGCGTGCTGGGACCAGGTCCGACGGGCTGGCTGGATATGGACGCGTGAGCCAATAGCCGTCCCTGGTCCGCGAGATCCGTCACCGACTACGTGGACACAGTCAGCCCATCAGACCGTCAGGTTAGGATCCGCGCACGTGGCACCACACACTTTCGATGAGCTAGTGGAGATACAAAGGACAGCAGACGCGGCGCAGGCCCTGGTCGAGCAGCTACGCGATCAGGGCGGGCCGCCCACGCGTGAGTCGTGGAGCGCGCAGCGGATCGAGGCGTACGAGACCGCGCCTGGCGGGACCTGGTTCGCGGCGTCCAGGCCGTGGCTCCGAGTAGGCAGGGGGCCAGGGTCGCGGGTCGGGCGGTGGAGGAGAAACATTGGGCTCAGCCCCGGCCGGAGAGATGACACCGGTCGGGGCTGATCAGCAGGATGTGGTCGTGAAGGGCGGTCGCCTCTCGGCGATGGGCTCCATGAGGCTTCAGCCGAACGATCGTCCTCATGGGCCATAGGTGAGGCCCGGGGACACTGTCCCCTTCACCACCACGCTCCTTTCAACCAAGCGTGCCCGGCAGATGTTCCCCCTCGGGTACCTCATTTCGTGACGGCGGTCTTGGGAGGGCGCGGTGGCCGTCGGGGTGGTCGTGGATCCAGGACAATCCGCCGAGGTCGAGGCGGTGGCGGGTGCGGGTGACGGCAACGTAGGCCAGGCGGGCTTCGGCGTCGTCGATGGGGTCCGGGGGCGCCGGGAGGCTGTCGGCATCGCTTGTGTCGTGGGCTGTGGTCCGGGCGAAGTCGTCTGCGATCAGCACGCGGGGCCATTCGCGGCCCTTGGCCTTGTGGGCGGTGGAGACGGTGACCTGTGCCTGTGACTCGGAGACGAGACGGCCGACGGCGGTGAGGATGGCGTCGGTGCCGTGCGTGTCGACGAGGTTGACCAGCGGCTGCATATCGCGGCCGGCCGGGTCGTGGGCGGCGTAGTCCTGCAGATCGCCCCACGAGGAGAAGAGGATCAGCTCGGGGTGGTGGGTGCGGCGTCCTTCCTTGAGGTCGCGGGCGGCCTGGGCCAGAGCGCGCAGGCTGTCCCCTCCCCCGGCCAGGGCGACCCGGTAACCGGCAGCCATCAAGATCATCACGTGGGCCATGGCGCCGACGTCGGTGCGGCACAGCACGGCGTCGGGGCTCGTGACGGGGCCCAAGGAAACCTAGATGATCGATTCCAAGGGTTGGCGGTCGTAGCGATTCCGGACCGGAGGGGTGGCGCGGCCCCATAGGCTGAGCCCCATCCCTACTGTCTGGGGGAGTAATGACCAGTAGGTTCACCGAGTTGGTGCTCGACTGCCACGATCTGGAGCGGCTCGCGGCCTTCTGGTGCGCGGTCCTGGGCTTCAAGGTGATCGACCGGAGCGAGGGCAAGGTCGAGATCGGTTCCTGGGAGCCGACCGTCGAGGAGGTCCGGGCCCGCCAAATGCCGCCCACCCTGCTCTTTATCCGGGTGCCCGAGGGCAAGACCGTGAAGAACCGCCTCCACCTGAACGTCAGCCCGATCAACGGCAGTACCGACGACGAGGTGGCCAGGCTGCTTGGCCTTGGCGCCGCCAAGGAAGACGTGGGCCAGGACCCTGGCCGGAGCTGGGTGGTCATGGCCGACCCCGAGGGCAACGAGTTCGACGTCCTGCGCACCCTGGCACCATCCAACTAGATGATCTCTCCCAAGGGTTAGGCAGTGTCCCGTGGATCAGTTGGTTGTTTGACCCGGTGTGCAGTCCAGGGGTGGGTGGTGTTGTGGCTCGTTAGAGGAGATGTGAGAGAAGAAGGACGGGTCCGGACAGGTGGGTTGATCGGTCCGCGAGCCTTGATCGCGTCCCTGAAGCCGCTCGGCCTGGCCCAGCGTGGTCGGTCGCGGCTGTGGATTGATGATCACGGATGGTGGCTCGGGGGACGCCTCCCAAACCCCTGTACACGCCGTCACGCCTCGTGAATAAAGCCACCCGCCGACATGCCTTGACCATCGGGTTCGTGTGGCTGAAAGTGACCCTACTGATCGACTGGGGCGGGAAGCATGACGCGTGACGAATACGCCGACCACTGCGAGGAGCTCTTCGCAGTGGGCGGATTCACGGAGGTCCGGAAGCTGGCCGAGTCCGGCCTGGAGGAACTCGGACCCGATCCGGTGCTCTACCGGTGGCTCGGCCTCGCACACGCGGCGGAGGACGAGGACGACCACGACGCCGAGGCGGAGAAGGCCTACGAGGCCGGGCTCGCACAGTGGCCCGACGACCTCGGACTGCTCGTCTCCTACCTGGAGCTGTGTCTGCGGGCCGACGGGTGGACGTACCCCGGGCGCAGCGGTCGGGCCGGCCTGCTCAAGGAGCGGATCGCCGTGCTGGCTCCGACGGGATCGCCCGAGGCCGCACGGGTGGAGGACGCGCTCGGCTGGGCCGGGCGGGGCTACTGGCAGGACGTGCGGGAGAGGACGGCCACCGCGCGGGCCGAGCGGGCGGCTCTGGCGTCCCACAGCGCCGATGTCGCCGAAGCGCTGAAGCAGGGCGGCCAGGCGCACGCGCATCCCGAGGACCTGCGGGCCGCCGAGGTGGCGGCCGCGCTGGAACTGCTGGCCGGCCCGTGGCGGGCCCCGCTCCGACTCATGATCCGCCACCGGGTGGCTGCGTACGTCGCCACCTTCGTGCTGGTCCTCGCCACCAACAAGGCGCTGGTGCTGAGCGGGACCGTTTCCTACAGCGTGTGGGGCTGGTTCTGGTACACGCCCCTCCTGCTGGCCGACGCGAAGCTCAGGCAGGCCAGGCGGCTGGCCCGGCAGCGGGTGATCGCCGCGATGGAGGCCCGGCACGCTGAGGCCGCCGCCGCAGGCTAGCTAGGGCCTGTCCGGCGGCTCACGGCGTAGCGTGATCACGAGCGAGTCGGAGGGCTCGGTTCCGCTGTTCATCGAGCGATTCCGTGGCATCTTCAAACCAGACGGACTTCCGGGCACGGAAGCGAACGAGACGGATGGCCGAGCCTCCGCCCCGGAGAAGGCCGTTCGCTCCCTACGGGATGAAAGCCCGCAGAGCAAGGCAGTGACGAGAGCCGTATACAGGGCTGGACCTGTATAAACGCCCTCTTACGAGGACCATCCGGGCGGGTCGCGCTACGTGGCCTTGCGTTGGGGGACTACGCGAAAACCTGCCGGCACCGGATGGTGTAGCGGCGCCTCGAAACTGATGCTATCCGCGCAGGCGGGCCGCGATCCGCTCGGCCCCGTCAGCGTCCAGTGGATACGGGCTGCCGTACAGCAGCGCGCCAGTGACGACGGCGGGGCCGCTTATAGGTGGGTGGCCGTGTTCGGCTGCGAGCTGACTGGCTGCGGGATTGGGCCGGCCTGACCGTGCTTGACCGGGGCTGACCTCGGCATGCCAGAGGGTCAGGTCGTCGCCGAGCTTGGTGGACCGGATGTTCTGGGAGCGGAGCTGTTTGGCGACCTCTTGGACGAGGTCTGGCCCATACGAACCGGTGTTGACGCGGGTGACACCGCTGTCCGTGACGACAAGCAGTGCGGTGGTTGCGTTGCTGCTGGCTTTGTTGCGCCTGAAGAGTGCCATCCGGGGATGGTAGTCGTGTGACCATGCCATCCGTAAGTAGCCGACACTATCAAGGATTTGGGTGACGCGACGTGTGAAGCTTCTCCCTGATCGTGGACACCTGGAGACTGGAACCTTGAGGTTCCAGAGTGACCCGAATGGGCCCGGCCACGGCGCGCACGGTGACGACGCCGTGGAAGCTGACACTGCGCAGTACGAGCCGGTCGGCCCACAGTTGCCCAGGAAGGGTGCGCAGTGCGGGTCGGCGGCCGGTCGAGCGGTGCGCTGGAGGGTGACAGTGAGGTGCTCGGGGTTGCTCGAGCGCTGCTCACTCCCCCGCCTGATCCCCCGCGCTTACCCCGGATCTCCACTCCAGACCCCCCGGGCGCACCGGTGACCCGAAAGCCGCAGTCCTGCCTTCAGCCGGGGGACGAGCCGGCCCGCGGTGGCTCTGGCCCGAACCACGGGGCCCAAGAGGACTCACGGAAAACTACGGGCTGGGAGTGACGGGCTCGATGATCCTGACTGTCGGCGCGCTGAGTGGCAGCACGTCCGGCGACTCCCGTATCCGGCAATCCAGGAAATCGTTGAGCAGACCAACGCGTGCAACGGATGGCGCCGGAGGACCTTTGGGAGTTGTTCCAGCGGGTGGTGCCGCCGGCACCGGTACGCCCGCAGGGACGACGGCCCCACGCGGATCTGTCCGTCGGCTGTGCTTTTGCACCGCCTGGTACCAGCTTGAGCGGACCCCTCGGCAGGCACCCACATGCAACTCGCCACCAACCAGGACCATACCGATCTCCACGCCAAGGTGACCGTCGTCCCCAGCGGTCAGGACGAGGAATTCGGCCCCGGCGAGAAGGGCGGGATCTTCGGGTGTCCAGGTGGTCACCGCGGCAGGTCCCCCGTCCGGTCACTGCTCGGTTGCTGCATGGTCCATGAGGTGAGGATGCGCAGGGCGTCATGAGAGGGGCTGCCGGGTTCGGCGGTCAGGATCATCAGGCGCTGTCCAGAGCCGTCCGGGCTGGTCCAGGTGTCGCAGTCGAGAGTGAGGTCGCCCACCAGGTGGTGACGGTAGTGCTTGGTGCCGTAACTGGCGCTGCTGACGCGGTGTTCGGCCCACCAGGTGCGAAAGTCGGCGTCCTGGAGGGACAGTTCGCCGACGAGATGCGCGAGGTCGTCATCGTCGGGATCGGCGCCGGCTTCCATGCGCAGAGCGGCGACGGCTTCCCGGGCGTCGTGGGCCCAGTCCTGGTGCAGTTGCCGGACCACCGGGTTCGTGAACAGCAGCCGCATGTAGTTGCGCCGGTTCGCCGGGATGGCGGCGAAGTCGGTGTAGAGGGCTATGGCGGCGGGGTTCCAGGCCAGGATGTCCAGGCGTTTGCCAAGGACGAGTGCGGGGGTTTCGGTGAGCTGGTCGAGGAGCCGTCTCATGGCCGGACGCAGGCGTTGGGCGGGCCGGCGGCGGCGCGGGTGGGCGTCGCTTCGGCCGGCGAGTTCGTAGAGGTAGTGCTGCTGGTCGTCGTCGAGGCGCAGGGCGCGGGCCAGGGTGGTCAGCACGGGTACGGATGCCCGGACGCGACCCTGTTCCAGTCGCGTGTAGTAGTCCACGCTGATGGCGGCGAGCTGGGCGACCTCCTCGCGGCGCAGTCCGGCGACTTTCCGGGCGGAGTCCGTCTCGGGAAGGCCGCACTCTTTCGGTGTCAGCTGGGCCCGGCGGGCCTTGAGGAAGGCGCCCAGCGCCCGGGAGTCGGAGTCTGCAGTCATGCTCTCAAGTGTCATGGCGCCGCGACGGCCATGGCACATGTGTGAGGGGGCAAGTTCTTTCCCAGGCAGAAACCTGGCTCTCCCGCTCGTGCGGAGGCTGACGGAACGTGGATGTGTGCCCGGCAGGGTGCGGGCCCCCGAGTCCGCCGCGCCGGTGCGTTACGACACGTCATCACCGTCTCAGGGAGAGTGCCTCATGGTCCAGACCAGCGTGAGCTTCGACAGCGCCGGCATCCCGCTCGCCGGCCACCTCTACACCCCCGACGCGCCGCCGTCGGGTCCACGGCCGGCGCTCGTCGTCGGTCACCCCGGCACCAGCGTGAAGGAACAGACCTCCGGCACGTACGCGCAGCGGATGGCCGAGCGCGGGTTCATCACCCTCGCCTTCGACGCCGCCTACCAGGGTGAGTCCGGCGGCCTGCCCCGTGGTCTGGAGGACCCCGCCCAGCGGGTGGAGGACTTCAAGGCCGCCGTCTCCTACCTCACCACCCGCGACGATGTCGACGCCGACCGGATCGGCCTGCTGGGCATCTGCGCCTCCGGCAGCTACTCGCTGGCCGCCACCGGCGGCGATCACCGTGTCAGGGCCGTGGCCACCGTGTCCACCGCCGAGCCCGCCCGCCAGTTCCGTCTCGGCGCCGACGGCACCCAGGACCCGGCCGTCTTCCAGACTCTGCTGGACGCCGCCGCCGCGGCCCGCAGCGCGGCCGCCCGCGGCGAGGACCCCGGCACGATGACCATGTTCCCGGAGACCGCCGAGCAAGCCCGCGCGCTGGGCGGCGAGCACGCCTTCGAAGGCTTCGAGTACTACTGCACTCCGCGCGGCCGGCACGAGCGCTCCGCGAAGACCCTCGCCTGGGAGAGCATCGACAGGATGGCCTTCCACGACGCGTTCTTCGCCGTCCCGCTGATCGGCCCCCGCCCCATCCTCCAGATCATCGGCGAACGCGCCGTCACCGCCTGGATGGCCGTCGAGGCCCACCAGCGCGCCACCGGCCCCAAGGAACTCCACTGGATCAAGGGCGCCAGCCACGTCGACCTCTACGACAAGAAGGAGTACATCGACCCCGCCATCGACAAGCTCACCGATTTCTACACCACCCACCTCACCACCGACTGAGCCCGCGTGCGACGTGGCTGAGGCACAGGGACAAACGCCCTCTCGGCCGCCTGGATCAGGCAGCGGCCGAGAGCCCGGACCGTTTCCTGAGGGAGAGGCCGAAGTCAGACAGGCTCCAGGTGCCGAGGCGGTCCCAGGCGACCTGCCGCACCGACGTCCCGGTGCGGTCCACGGCATCCGGGCGGCCCGCCCCCATGGCATCGTCGACGCCCTCGCCCGCGCCGACGTCGCGTGTTGGGCCGACAAGGCGTACAAACGCGCTGGCGGCACCATCCGGGTTCCCTACCGGGGGCCGATGGGAGAGCCTGCCGGCCGGACAGCAAGCCGTCATCCGGTCCCACGCCAGGATCCGAGCACTCGGCGAACAAACCATGGCCGCCTTGAAGACCTGGCGGCTCCTGGGCAAAACTGCGATGCAGCACCACCCGCATCACCGACCTGGTCAAAGCCGTCCTCAGCCTCCGCCTCGCATCATCGACACGGGGTGGGAAAAGCCTCACTGCCGGAGGCGCGTTCAAGATACCGCCAGTATGGCAAGCTGCGCGTCACAACCGGCCCGTTTGCGGCCTCGTGATCAACGGGGGCAGCGCGGTGATGATCGTCCGTCTCGCTTGGAGGAAACCATGTCCACGTCCACCGGCATGCCCGCCGATCCGAGAACGAGCTACCGGGCCATCGAGAACCTGCTCGCACGTTACGCCGAGCTCGTGGACGACGGCGATTTCGCAGGACTCGGCTTCCTTCTCGCTGACGCCACTTTCACGGGCAGCGGCGAGCCAGTGAGCGGGCGCGAGGCGATCGAGAAGATGTTCCAGAACACTCTGATCGTTTACGCCGACGGAACGCCGAGAACCCAGCATGTCATCACCAACATTGCCATCGAGATCGACGAAGAGGCGAGCACGGCGGTCTCGCGTTCGTACGTCACGGTGCTGCAAGCGCTGCCTGACCTGCCGCTGCAACCCATCGCCGGCGGTCGGTACCACGACCGCTTCAAGCGCCGCGATGGGCAGTGGCGCTTCGTGGAGCGAACGGTCCACATCAACCTGGTCGGCGATGTGAGTCGCCATCTGCGTCAGGCGAGCGCACAGCGGTAGACACACGGAGACATTCCCGTTTCGAACCCCACCCACAGCCGACGTCAGGCCATCCCACAGAGGCTGGTTGCGACGGTGAGCACCGCTGACCGGCATGACAGTATCGACGCTGGTCACGCCGGAGGGGAAGCGGTTCTCGGAGCTGGAGCGGCTGCGCCGGCCGCCGACGCGGACGACGCTCACGGCGTTTCGCCCGCGCGCTGGAGCGGGTGGACGAGATCGGAGCGTTCGGTCTGGTCCGCGTGAGGCTGAACAAGATCCCGCCGAACCGGCCGGCGGCGTTGGCCCGGTACGGGCTGGGCAGCTAAGCGGCCGGGCTGGAACGGGCCAGCGAGCCGAAGCGCACGGCGACGCTGACGGCGGTGATGCGGCACCTGGAGACCAAGGCGATCGACGAGGCCCTGGACCTGTTCCAGGTCCTGATGGCAACCCGGTTGATCAGCACGGCCCAGCGGGCCACGGACAAGGACCGGCTCTCGACGCTGCCGCAGCTGGAGAAGGCACCACGGACGCCGCGCGGGCGGCGAAGGTGCTGTTCGAGGAGCTGGAACTGGTCGAGACGCACGGCACCGACCTGGGCGCGGCGGCACTGTGGCGGGCCGTGAGGGTCGCGATGGCCTTGACGTCCGCCTCGTGGATAGGGGCCCCCGCAGAGCGATGCAGAGATCGCCAGAGCCAGGAAACTCGCCAGGGCAGCCGATCCAACCCCGCTCGTGCCTCCGGGACGATCTACCAGTACGTCTGGGACGTGACCCCGATCCTCGAGGGCTGGGTGGAGGCTGGGATCAACAACTTGAGGGAGATCACCAGGAATCATGTCGAAACGGCGGTGACGGATTTGCCCCACGCCCGCCGGCACTCCGTTCATCCCCCGCTTCGTTCCCTGTTCCGGGCTCTGCGCAGGGAGCGCCAGATTTTCCGCGACCCCGCACGCAGCGTCTCCCTGCCACATGCCCCCAGGCTTCCCACGCCTCCCCCCTCGGACCGCCTGAAGGGGGTCCTGAACAGGGTCGATGACGTACGGAGCCAGCTCATCGTCGCTCTTGTGGCGGTACATGCCCTGGCACATGACGACCTTCCGTCGCTACTGCTCGAAGATCTCGACCGGACCCGAGGCCAGCTGCGCGTTCACCGGCGAGGGCGCCGTGACCACTTCGTTTACCTCGATGAGGCCACCATCGAGCTGGCCGCTGCATGGCTACGTGAGCGACACCGGCGCTGGCCCCGGACCACGAGCCCGCACCCGCACCCACACCCGCACCCGCTGATCAGCAGGGTCTCCGCCGCCGACGAGACCAATCCGCGGGTGAGCACCGAGGTCACGAAGACCGTCTTCGAAAGGGTCGGCATCAGCGCCAGGAAGCTCCGCGAGGACCGCATCTACGACGAGGCCCGCTATACGGCCGACCCTGTCCACCTGATGCGCTTGTTCGGACTGGGCAAGACGACCGCGATGAAGTACGCGACGGCGGCCCACCCCGACAAGAAGCCCGGCCCCATTCAAGCCTGAGGGGCGCTCCCTACCTGTGACCGAGCATTTTGGAGGCGGATGGCGATGGCTGCCCAAACGCTGTGGCACAGCGGCTCGATATGGGTTGGTGTTCGAGCGGCTGCACACGGCAGAGTGGCATGGTGACTGAGCTGTGGGCGCACGCCCTGACCTGGGCAGAAGTAGATCCGTTGCGGCATCCGTTCGAGCTTGACGAGGATGCGGCGAGGGCGTTGGCCGAGTCTGTGGCACCCCTGCTGCCCGGGGCAGGTGCCGTGGAGGAGAACCGTTGGCGTTCGCTGGACCCGGTCACCGACTTTCTGGTAGAGCGGTACGGCCGGTGGGCCTGCGGATGGAACTGGTCCGTGGGCGAGGGCGACACCGACGGCGGAGTCGTCGGCGTGTGGTGCTGTGCTTCCCATTCCGTGACGACGGCGGACGAGACCGCCCTGCTGGTCGTCGCGGCCCTGCTCGAATGGCGTGACTGGCTGGAGGAACTGGCAGAGCGCTTCTCCGCCCTCGCACCGCGAAGGCCCTCGGCGGACTCCTCGGTGGACCCCTGGCACTGGGAGCGAGCATGCACGCGGCTGGTCACCGTGGTGGCCGACCGGACCCAGGCCGAGAGTGGCTGGTACGGGCACTGCATGCAGGTCCTCACATGGTTCCTCACCTACAACGGCGTCGTCCAGGAGCGATCCCGGGAGATCGTTGAGAGCGCGGTCGGTGGCCGCTTCGGCAGTTGGATCGCACCGGACGCCACGGTGGTCGACTCGGTGAGTTCACGGTTCGCTCAAACCGTGAGAGGACAGGGATGACTTCCGCGTCCGTAGGCCAGCAGGACGCCCTTGCCGCCTGGCTGAGCACCCGTACGGAGATCTCCTGGCCGCGCTGGAGCGGCGAGCGCCCCGCTGCGGGACCACCTGCGCCTGACGGCGTCCGGGACTTCTTCACCGCGACGCGCGGCGGCCGCGACCCGGAAGGGACCGCGCGGGTTCTGACGGCCCTTGACCAGGCTCTCACCGACGCGAAGCAGGGCAGGCAGCTGACCTTCGCTCTCATGGCGGGCTGGCAGCGGGCCGTGCTGCATCGCGACCCTGTCGGCTTCCGCACCATGCCCGCCTTCGCGAAGGGCGGACGAGAGCGCTACGGCCTTGCGCCCGACACACCCGCGCGGTTCGAAGAGTGCTTGTCCGAGAGCACCCAGCCGGATCTGCCCCTGCCTTCGCGCGCTGCCCGGACGTACCTCGACGTCCTGTTTTTCCATCCGTTCGAAGACGGCAACGCCCGCGCAGCCATGCTGGCGCTCGCCTTCGTCCTGGCCCGTGACGGTGTCTCCCTCGACCAGGCGCACCCGCTGCAGGTCACCCGCTGGGCCGACGACGCCGATGGCGCGGCCGATCTAGCAGTGCTGATCGGAATCCTGATCACCGCGGCGCAGCGCCGCCTGTTCAACGGGAGCCCGTCTTGATGGGACGCGACGTCATACTCAACGAACTCGCCCAGGGACTGCGCCCGATGCCACAAGGCATCGAGTGGTTCGACAGTCTCGGCCCGGAGGAACAGTCCGAGGTGCTGCTTTTCCTGCGCCATCACTGCGTCCAGGCTCGCGCCGTCGACGAGGACGGACCGGAGAGCATCCGCCGTGCCGGACTACGCCCGACACACACCCCCGCAGTACTGATCACCCGCGGTCGGATCGACCAGCAATTGGGGAAGATCGCTGCGCTCACCCCAGTCGACGAACGCCGCAAGGCTTTCCGCCTGCTTATCGCGCTGCTGGCAATCGCGGACGCGCGGCGCCGCGAGCGCTTCTGCTCGGGCGGATGCGGTCACTGGTGGCATCAGCTGCCTGCCGCTGATCCTTCCGCCTGTTCAATCAAATCGGAGGGGACTTCGTGAGCCCTACCTGAGCAGGCTGAATCGAGAACACCCGGTGCAGACACACCGACGGGGCCTGCCCGGTCGATCAAGGTGTCGGCGGCTGATGCAGCGGATGGTCCCGGCACTAACGAGCTCGTGCACGGTAGGCGGTGAGGCGTCGTGGGCCACGGTGGAGCTTGGTGTTCATGTTCGTGCCGTGGTCAGGTCGGCGGTCTGCTGATGGGACAGCAGGGCGGCGACGGCTTGCACGGTGTCGCTCACGTGTTCGCGGTGGCCGAGGTGGCGGGCAGTGCCCGCCAGTTCTTCAAATGCGCGATGCCGTGCTCGACACGGATGCGCCGCGAGGAGTGCGCCTTGCGTTGCCGTTCGTGCATCTCCTCGTACCAGTCCGGGGCGTTCTTCTTGAACTTGCGGTGCGGTGGTGTCACCACGGGCCCGCCGGTCTGGGCTCCCAGACCCTGGTAGCCGGCGTCCGCGAGGATCTCGACCGCCGGGCCGCTTTCCAGGAGCCTGACCAGCCCTAATTGGCGGGCATGGGTGATGTCTGCGCAGCTGCCGTGCTGAGCCGGGCTGCAGAAGAGGACGCGGCCGTCGCCGTCCGTGACGACCATGGTCTTGACCGCGTTCTGCTTGCTCTTGCCGGAGATGAACTTGTCCCGGTCCTTGCGGCCGGCGGCCGGGCGCCTGACGCGGATCTCGGTTCCGTCGATGATGCCGGTCTTCCCGCTGGTTCCCAGGTGGTCGACGACCTCGGCCAGGGTCCGCAGCCGCACACCCGGGCTGATGGTGCACCCTCCCTCGGCGAGCAGTGGCCGCACCTCGCCGATGGCACGGGTGATGGTGGAGCGGTCCACACTGAACCAGCAGGCCAGCACGTCATGCGTGACGGCATGGCGGAGATGCACGAGCGTGGCCAGGAGCCGGTCGACGAACACCAGCCGGTGCTTCGCACCCGCACCCACAGCCCGCTTCCGCGGCCTGGACGCGAGCTTGGCCTGGTGTCGCTCGTGTCAGGACCTCAGGGTGCGTCCACCAGGGGCGGTTCCCCCCAGGGAGCGGCCAGCGCCTGCCGCAACGCGCCGACGGCGGCGGTGCCGATGCGTTCGGCCAGCACGCCCTCGATCACGGCGAGCGCGGCCTGGGCTCGGTAGTGCACACGGATGCCTTCGCCGGTGGGGCGGATCAGGCGGCTGCGGGCGGAGGCCGGGTCGGGGATCTGCTCCAGCAGCCCCATGCCGATCAGACCGTGCACGGCCTGATGGACGGTCTGCCGGGTGACGCCCATCCGGCGGGCGAGTTCGGAGACCGTGGTGCCGTGCTCGTCCAGGGTGGCGAAGACGGCGGCCTGGGCGACGGTCACCGCCTGCTCGCCCGCGGCCTCCATGCTGGCCAGCAACGCGTCGTCGAACCACCGCTTGGCCTCGGTGAAGAGCTGGGGCAGGTTCGGCGCGGGCGTGGTCATGGCTCCTCGGCGGGTCGGGGTGTCGAGCATAGCGACCATTCTCCGGCGGCCCCGATCCGGCAAAACCCGCTTCATCACAGAAGCGACCTGAAGCCAAATGTCAGGTAGCCTGACATTCGTTGTTTCCTCGTCGTACCGGAGGTTTGCCATGACCATGGAGTTCGCCACCCGCTACCGGTCCCGCTCACACATTCCCGCCGAGCCGGGCAAGCCCTACTTCATCGAGAAGGGCATGGGCGACCGCGCCCACCTGTTCACCGACCTGGTCACCGTCTACGCCGGCGGCGAGCAGACCGAGAACGCCTTCAACTTCTTCACCGTCGAAGGCCCCAGGGGCGACGTCATCCCCGCCCACTCCCACGCCGACACCCACGAGATCTTCTACGTCACCGACGGCGCGGTCCGGCTCTTCATCGAGGATCTCCAGGGCGAGCAGCAGGAAAAGCTCCTCACCGCGGGCGACTTCGGATTCGTCCCCAAGAACTGCCCGCACGCCTACCGCATCGAGCGCCACCACAGCCGGATCGTCGGTGTGGCCGCAGGACCGGGCAAAACCTTCGAGCGGTTCTTCGAGAGCCTCGGCACGCCCACCGAGGAACTGGGCCTGCCCACGCAGCCGTACATACCCGAACCGCACAAGTTCGGCACCGTCCCGCTCCAGCACGACGTACGGTTCCTGCCTGACCACCAGTGGCGCACCGGAAACTGACCACGATGGCGTACGTCCAAGCACTGCTGGCCGAGACCCTGGTCGGCGCCCTGTACCCGGCACTGCGCGTCAAGGCCCCCGCTCCCCCGCCCTGGCCTGCCTGCTCGGGATACTGATCGGGCAGACCGTCCTGGAGAAGCTGTGAGGAGCGCAGCCCGCACCCGCGTGGCCGCGTTCGGCCGACACATCGTGATCTCCTTCGCCGCGGGGCCGACCATGGGCGCCCTCTACTGCACCTGCGACCTCAGGGCACCGGTGCCGGCCCTGCTGGGGCTCACCGGCCTGCTGGGCATCGGCCTCGCCGAGCGCGCAGCCACGGTGCTCGGCGCACGGATCGCCCTGCACCGCACCCCTCTGCCACCTCCCCAAGGCGCGCACCCAGCCGACCCGGAGCAGGCGTCCTGCTGCACCTGCGTGCCGTCCACACCTCATTGACCCGCACGCCGGCGCCGACCCGACCGCCCCTCCGACGCCGCCCGTGGCGCCGCCCCTGAAGCTGCCGCCCGTCTCGTTCGGAAAGAACCCTCATGCCTCTGCCGCCCGAGCTCGCCGCCCTGCTCGCCGCACCCGCACCCGCCCAACTGCCGCTTCCGCCCGCCGCGCACCCCGCGCCTGGCACACGCCTGTTGCGCGGCGCCGTCTACGCCGCCCCCGACGGCATCCGCCCACTCGAACTCGACCTGTGGCTGCCCGAGGAACCGCACGACCCGCTGCCGGTCATCGTCTACATCCACGGCGGCGGCTGGCGGACGGGCACCCGCACGGACATGGGACCGCGCTTCCGCCCCTGGCACCCCAGCCCCTTCACCCGCCTCGCACAGGCCGGATTCGCCGTCGCCACCCTCGACTACCGGCTCACCGGCGAGGCCACCTACCCCGCCCAGCTCGAGGACGTCACCGCCGCCCTGGCCTGGCTCGACGCCCGCGCCGAGGAACTCGGCCTGGACACCGACCGCACCGTCACCTGGGGCGAATCCGCCGGGGCCCACCTGGCCGCCCTGCTGGCCCTCACCGCCCCGGTGCGCGGCTGCGTCGCCTGGTACGGGCCCACCGACCTGACGACTCTGCCCTCCCAGTCCCGGCCCGGCAGCTACGACGCCACCAGCCGCACGACACGCGAGGCGCTGCTGATCGGAGCGCCCTTGGCCACGGCCCCCGACCGCGCCCGTGCGGCCAGCCCGGTCACCCACGTCACCGCCGACGCCCCGCCCTTCCTCATCCTGCACGGCACCGACGACACGCTCATCCCGCTCGCCCAGAGCGAGCAACTCGCCGCAGCCCTGTGCCAGGCGGGCGCCCACGTCGACTTCCGCCCCGTCCCCGGCGCCGACCACGTCTGGGCCGGCCTGCCTGACGAGGACGTCGAACAGTGCTTCACCACCTCCCTGGACTTCGCCCGCGCACACACGCGCGGACGATCCTCGACGAGCACGGTATCGACGAGCCTGTCCAGTGGACTCCACACCTCGACGACGCCACCGTGCGCGCGCTCCGGCTGCCCGGGCCCGACCCGGACAGCATCCCCGCGGCCGAGTTGCACCGGGCCGTGCCCGGCGGCGACTTCTCCATCGCCCGCCTCGCGCACACCCTGAACACCACCACGGCCCACACGATCTACCTGCTGTCCCAGCACCCGGTCGACTGGAGCCCGCCGCGGTCTCGCCACACCCAGTACACCGCCACCCGCACCGGCCAGTGGCGCACGGTACGAAGACGACCACTACTCAGTCCAGGACATCGCGGACCTCGAAGGTACGAGCCTGGCCACGGTGCGCCTCGCGCTGGCCAAGTACGGCTTCCCGCTCCGCACCGCGGTGCCCCAACGAGGCCGTCCAAGCAGACGGGTCCGCCGGTGGGCGGACTGCTGGTGGTGCCGCCCTGCCCGCTCGCCCACCTGTTCCTCTGGCGTGCCGGCCCTCGCGGGCCTCGGAGCGCGGAGATCCCGCCGATGCGCAATGGAGCCCCGAGGGCGCCCGATCACGTCTCACCCACACGAGGAACGATTTCGAGGCGACTTGCACACCACCGGAAGGAAGATCAACGATTGCAAGGCGACACCGGCACACGGAACTTGTGCCAGACCCCGTGGAAGTGGACGAAGCCGCCGCAGGAGCGAAGGGCGCGCCGTGATCATGGGCGCCTCCCTCGCGGTCCGACCCGACTGGAGCAGTCCCTTCACCCATACGGTTGCAGCCATCGGCGCCTACCGCATCCTGACGCCGTGGCCTGAGCCGGCCAAGGACGACGTGAATGGTTGAATCGATGCCCGGCGGTCCCCAACTGTTTTCCCGGCGCCGGGCCGGGGACCGCGACAGGCCTCATCCCGTGACCGAGCAACGAAGGAGCGCCCGCATGGCCGCCACCGCGGAAGAGATCGTCGCCGGTCTCGCCGAGATCGTGAACGAGATCGCCGGGATCCCCACCGAGGACGTCCAGCCGGGCAAGTCCTTCACCGACGACCTGGACGTCGACTCGCTGTCCATGGTCGAAGTCGTCGTCGCCGCCGAAGAGCGCTTCGGCGTCACCATCCCCGACGAGGACGTCAAGAACCTCAAGACCGTCGGCGACGCCACCGGCTACATCCTCAACCACCAGGCTGACCGACCGGTCACAGCAGTGGGCTGACTGCCCCACGCCACCCGGCGGCGTAGTACCCATCCCAGGACGAGCTCCCGGGCGGAGGAACGCCGCGAGAAGGGCCTACCGGCACAGCGCCCGGCAGGTACACCGGTCACGCAGCAGAACGAGGACTTCGGTGAGAATTTCACCCCGCTGCATGAGCGTTACGGTCTCTTCGTCCTCCTGGACGCGGGAAAGCTTCTCCAGCAGCCGGGTACGCGCCTGCCCGACCTACCGGCGCTGCCGCTCGGCCAGTGCCGCAGTGGACGGCAGGATGCCCCGGATTCCCGCCAGGCGCTCCAGGGCCGCAGCCGGACGCCGCATCCCTTGCTCTCGTCCGTGATCACGAGCAGATCAGGGAGGCGCAGGGACTGTGCCCCCTTCCGAAGCGGCTGGCGGCAGGGCTCGCGCCGATCGTCCGGCCGCCCCGACCTGCCCAGTCTCAGCCGGTTCGCGCACCACCTCGAACGCGGCCCTGACGCCGTCGTCGCAGGGCTCTGCCAACCGTGGCACTCCGGCGTCGCGGAAGGTCATGTCAACCGGATCAAGATGCTCAAGCGCCAGATGTTCGACCGCGCAGGATTCGAGCTCCTCCGCAGACGCGTCCTGCTCGCCGGGTGACGTTGTCAGCGAGCCTGATCCGGCTGCCTGTGTTCGTCATCGATCCTGCGGGGCATTACGCCGAGGATCAGCTTCTCAAGTGCATGCGGCATTGGCCCGAAGCTGGCGACCCAGGTCTCGACAAGGTAGATCTCACTGCCCTCATCGATACCTAGAAAGAAACGGCCGCCATCCAGTTCGCCGAGCGGGAAGAGATGTCTCCCCAAGGAATCGCTCCACTCGGAGAAGCGGTCATCCTCTCCCCGAGCCAACTCCGGGTTCAGTTCGAACGGTTCCCGAGCGCGGTTGATGCCCGGGCCACCGATGCTCACGGTCAGCCCCCCGAACTCCTGGAGAAACGCCTCCGCTGCGTCGTGCATGACGATGCCGACCGATTCGAACATGGACTGCCAGCCGGCCGTGTCGACCCGCCTGCCCGCCGTCCATCCCGAAGCTTCCAGGACCTCAAGCACATCCGGCGACCATTCACTCATGACCGGCCCATCCCCCCAACTTGAAGCATAAGGCGATCATCCCAGCAGACGACCCGAGTTGAACAGCGCGTGACCGCACCACAAGAAGTGGCTCTGTCGCTACTTTGGGGATACCCCCTTCTTGATCATGGTGAGAGCAGGATGCGGCGTCGTAGAAGATCGAAGTCGTGGTGAGGGCGGCCTGGATGGTCGCGCGGTCGCGTCGCATGCCGTTGGCCAGAGTCCGGAGTTCGCGCTCGCCAACGAGGCAGACGTCGGCGATCCAGACATCGAGGGCCACACCATGATCAACCTCAGCGCCAACCACGGCTCGATCGAATCCCAGGGCCGTCCTATCTCGGACGCCAGCCGCAAGGTAAGGCGTTGACCAGTGGGCGAACCTCAGAACAGACGATGCCGACTGCGGGCAGGAGTGAGCGTTAAGCGCCGACAGGACGCTGATCACTCCGCGGGCCAGCGCCTTCGTGCTTGCCGTGCTACTCGCGATGGCCATCGGTCCCCCGATTTCCGGCCGCTCTCAGACGGCGCTGATCGGCGCCAGGTTCTCGGGGAGCTGCCAACTGCCGCCGCGGTCCTCCTTCGAAAAGCGCGAGACGAGATCGGGAACGTGCAGGAAGCAGGCCAGCGCGGTGGCGGCCTGGAAGGCGTCGATCGCACGCTGGGTCATCGGCATGCCCAGGCGCAAGAGACGCGGATTCACTGCGCCCCGGATCTCGTCGACGAAGGGCCGCAGCACGCTGTCGTAGTTCGCCAGTGCAGTCGGCAGGTCGCCCGAGTGCCGGTTGATCTCGCCGGCCAGGACGCAGGCGCCCACCAGGCCGCCGGAGATGCCCATGCCGCTGTAAGGGGAGGCACAGTGGGCGGCGTCGCCGGCAAGGACCACGCGGCCCTTGGACCAGGTGCGGTTCGGACCTGGACGATCTCCTGGGAGTAGAAGAAAGGGCTCGTCTGCATGCCGTCGATGAAGCGCTCGGTCTGCCAGCCCGCGTCGCGGAACCTGCTCGCCCAGAACTCCCGCTGGCGTCGGTGGGCTGGCCTGTCTGCGGATCGTACTTCAGGGTCAGATCGACCCAGTTGGTGGTCGGGCCCATGGAGTACTGGAGGGGGTCGCCGTACTCGTCGTAGCCGATGGCGGAGACGTAGGTCCAGGCGTTGGTGCCGGAGCCGGCCACACTGGTGGGCTGACCGTACTGGTCGTAGCCGTAGTTGATGGTTTCGGCGGACAATCCGCCGCCTGCCGGGTCCTGCTGGCCGGCCAGCGTGCCGGTGGTGTCGTAGGTGTAGGACTCCGTGTAGCCGGCGGACGGGGCCAGTGACGCCAGGTTGCTCGGCAGGTTCGCCAGCGTGGTCTTCGAGGCGGCGACTGCGCGCGGTGCGCAGCGGCCACTCCCGATTGCCGTGTCCTGGACACCGCCCCGCCTCCGGCTCGCACCGCCCCGGCCGGGAAAGACCAGGCGGCGGGGAAACCAGCCGCGGAGCCGGAGCCCTCAGCCGGCACAGACACCGAGGGCGTGGCAGCGATCTTTTCCGACCACGCCCCCTCCCCCGCGGCCGATGCTCCGTCTTCCCCAGCACCAGCGTCTCGTGCCCGCACCGCCTCACCGCATGCAGCATCCCGGCGGGTGAAGCGGTGGGGGAAGATCGCGCAGCGGATCGTGCCCCACGACCTTCAGCCCGACGTCCTGCGCCTGGAGCTCATCGAACCCGGGGACGCGTTCCGCGCCTACCAGCAGCGCACCGAGCCGGACCTCGCTCTCCTCGCCGAACTCCACAAGCGCAAGGCTCGCGCCTTCCGCTTGTGGGCCGACGTGAGTGGCGACGCCTCCCTGCGCCACGAGGCGCAGCGCGCCGAGAAGGCCGCGCAGACCACCAGTGAGATGCACGAAAACCGCACCGGCCAGCCCGTCGACGACACGGCGGGCGGCGACCAGCCGGTCGTGGAACGGCTGCTGACCCAGAATCAGGCAGTGCACGCCCGCGCCGTACTGGACTGTGTCGCCGCCCACTCCCCGTACCCGGAGGGCGAAGTACGCCTCGCGGTGCTCCTGATCACTCTGCGGGCCGTGCGCGCCGGCACCGGAAACATCACCGGCCAGGACCTCACCAGCTGGCTACAGGGCGATGCCGAGCGGGTACTTCAGCAGCTGGTCGCAGCCGACTGGCTGCGCCTGCCCGGCACCGTGGCCGAGGTGATGGCCTCCCGTCCCGAGGAGCCCACCACCGTTACTGTCCCCACACTGCTGCCCGAGCGGCCCCGGCCGTTCGCTTTCGGCTCGGCCAGCCGCTCGAGGATCTCCGGCTGGGCCCAGAAGGCCGTGGGTGGCCGGAAGCTCCGCAAGAAGAAGCTCGGCGCCGCAACCCGGCTCCTGGCCCTGTACACCGCGGCCCACATCCGCCCCGACGGACACCTCGGACACGTCGAGGACGGCGGACTCCACCTGGACCAGGCTGCCGCCTTCTGCACCCTGCCACCTGACCAAGTCACCGAGCACGCAGCACTGCTGGTCACCGCCGGCTGGCTCGCAGAAGCCGACATCGCCGGAGGAAAGCTTCACGGGCAGCTCGCCGAACGCGTCTGGCCGCTGGGTGGTCTGCTTTGACTTGCTCCTCGGACTGGCGCCCGAGGATTCTGGCCCTCCGGTCCGGTGCTGAGCCGCTACGAGGTCGGCCAAGCCGTGCCAGGGTCGGCGGAGCTTGATCAGCTCCGTCTTGTAGAGGCCGATCTGGGACTCCATGAGCGCGTTGTCCAGAGCGTCGCCGACAGTGCCGATCGAGGCGTCGATGCCGGCCGCGAGCAGGTGGGCAGTGACCGCGAAAGACGTGCATTGCCCGCGTCCGAGTGATGAACGAGGCCGGGACCTGCGAGCATGCCGGCCCGGTCGCGGCGCCAACCATCCTGTTGGGTTACGCCCGTTCACCTGATTCCTCCGAGGATGCCCCGGCCTTCAGGCCGGGGAGGAATCGGAGCAGGGCAGGGATAGCCGGATCACTGCCAGGGCGATCCGGCGTCCACCATCCCCGCAGGTGAGGGGCACCACGAAGATCGATAGGACTCAACTGTCAGCCCTTCCCGCTAGGTTCGGATGCATGACGACGGGGGCGACCATGGAGCAGGGGGCCGGGCATGCCCGGTACACCTTCCGTGTGCGCGTGTCGTCCACGGCCCGGCGTGCACTCGAAGCGGAGTGGGACCGGTGCCGGTGGATCTGGAATGAGTCGGTCGCGAAGTCCAAGACCGTCCATACCCGCAATCGGTCGACCGGCGAGAAGACGACGTGTGGTCCGGCGCAGCTCGACAAGATGCTGACCGAGACCCGGCGCGTGACGCCGTGGCTGGCTGCGGGCGCAAGCGTGCCGCAGCAGCAGGTGATTCGCGACTTCGCCAAATCGCGGGGGAAGGCGCTCAAGGACATCAAGGCTCGGTTGCCGATGCGGCAGCGGGCCGGGATGCCCCGGTACAAGAAGAAGCGTGAGGCCCTGCGGAGTCTGAACTACACCCAGCGTGGTTTCCGCCTCAAGGACGGGCGTCTGCAGCTCGCCGGCGGCATCGTGGTGCGTCCGGTGTGGTCGCGGGACTTGCCCAAGCCACCGTCCAGCGTGCGCGTCTACCGGGATGCGGTCGGGCATTGGTGGGCGTCGTTCGTCGTCCGGGTCGAGATCGAGCACCTGCCCGCAACCGGCCGTGTGATCGGGATCGGCTGGGGCGTGAAGGAGACTGCGACCACCACAAGCGATGAGCACGACCTTCCGCATGCCCAGCACGGGAAGACGGCGGCGCAGAAACTCGCCCGCTATCAGCGGATGATGGCCCGGCGCCGTCCGGCGAAGGGGCAGGCCGGATCGAAGGGCTACCGCGAGGCGAGGCGGAAGACCGCGAAGACCCATGGGAAGGTGGCCGCGCAGCGCACCGACACCGGCCGCAAGTGGGCGAAGAGGGTCGTCCGCGACCACGACAGGATCGCGGTGGAGGATTTCCGGCCCCGTTTCCTCGCGAAGTCAACCATGGCGAAGAAGGCCGCGGACGCGGCCATCGGCGCCACAAAGAAGGCTCTGCTGGACATGGGCCGCAAGCACGGGCGCGATGTCCGCCTCGTGCACCCCGCGCACACCACCATGGACTGTGCGCAGTGCGGAGCGAGAACCAAGCACGCACTACCTCTTTCGGAACGAACATATGCCTGCACCGCGTGCGGGTTCGTGTCCCCTCGGGACAAGAACTCGGCCCGCGTGATGCTGGTCCGGGCGGGTTGGTGCCCGGCAGGTGCTGAGGGCGTAAGACCACCTGGAGCGCTGCCCCAGGCGGCTGCCTGAGCCTGGAATCCCTGATCAGCCCGAAGGTGCCCCCGCAAGGAGGCGTCCGGCCGCAAGGCCGGGCGGGAATCCCCCGCCTTCAGGCGGGGGAGCCTTCAACTGCTCAGTAGGGCAGTTTCGTAGTCCTTGAGAGTGCGACCAGCTACCCACCCTTGAGACTCGGCCCTGGACACGTCCAGGACCACGGAGTGCGCCAGCTGATCCACGGCGTAACGGGTGAGCGGCGGCTGCGCGTGCGGGTGCAGCCGGGCCAGCGTCTGGGCGGCGCCCGCCATGGCCCGGGCCACCGGCAGCGGGATGTGGCCGATGCGTGCCGGTACGCCGTGGGCGCGCAGGACCGTCCGGATCGCCTCGTCTCGGTCGTACGGCGCCGGGTCGGCGATGTTGTACGCGCCCGGCGGCCAGCCGGCGGCCGTGAGGCAGGCGTCGGTGAGGTTCTCGACGGCGGTCAGACTGAGGCGGACGCTGGGCCCCGGCAGCATGAGCAGATCGCGGCGGACGCGGGAGAGCAGCCGGGGCACCAGGTGCGGGTCCCCGGCGCCGTAGACCGCCCGCGGCCGCAGCACCACGGAGCCCGCGGCGAGGGCCAGCGCTTCACCGGCGGCCTTGGTGCGGCCGTACGCGTTCAGGTGCCCGCGCACCGGATGGTTCTCGGTGATGCGGGAACGGCCGGGGCCGGGCGCGTAGACACTGGCGCTGCTCACCCACACCACCGGCCGGCCGGCGGCCGCCTTGAGCAGCCGCGCCGTGCCGTCGACGTTGACGGCGAGCATGGCGGCTTCGGCCGGGGAGCCGGGTACCGGGTCTCCGACGGCCGCCGCGCAGTGCACGACGAGGTCGGCGCCGGACAGGTCCGGCACCTCGCGTGCGGCGTCCCAGGGGATGTGCCGGCCGACCGGGCCGGGGCGCCGTCCGACGCACAGGACGTCCGCGCCGCGGGCGGCGGCTGTGGTGGCGACGTGCGAGCCACAGAAGCCGCTCGCCCCGGTGACGGCGATCGTGGTCATCGGTTCTCCGCAGGTAGGGGGCCGTCCGCGGCCCGGACAGTGAGGGAGCGCCAGCCGGGCAGGGCCGCGCCGCGGTCGACGCGGGCGCGCAGGACGGCGGGTCGGTGGGGGGCGAGCGCGGCGAGGGTGTCGTCGAGCTGTGCGCGTGCGAGCCGGGCTCCGGGGCAGGCGTGGGTGCCGGCGCCGAAGACGAGTTGGGCGACGGCGGGCGGAGCCGGGTGGCGGGCGTCCGGCGGTTCGCTGTGGGCCCCGGCGGCGTGCCGCGCCACCAGGATCAGGCGGTCTCCGGCCCGTATCGGGCAGCCGGCCGCCTCAACACTGGCGGCCGCCACACGCGGCAGCAAGGGCGACGGGGCGGTGACCCGCAGCAGTTCGGCCGTCAGGGACGGCCGCAGCAGTTCGTCGGCCGCTTGGTCCCAGAGCCGTGCGTCGGCGCACCAGGCGGCGGCGCGCGGCAGGGCCGCGACGGTGGTGTTGACGGCGGCGACCGCGAGTACGGCCCGCAGGGCCGACTCCTGCTGCCCGCCGGAACCGGCCGGGGCGAGGAGCGCCTCCAGCCGTGCCGTCGCCGCGGCCGCCGCCCGTGCGGTGCCCGGCCGGCGGGGGCCGGGCAGGTGGTCGCTCACGGCGGCGGCCGCGGCCTCGGCTGCCGCTGCGGCGACGGCTTGCGGGTCGGCGGCGGTGCCCAGGAGCGCGCAGACGGTGGCCCCGGCGAGTTCCCGGGCGAGCGGTACGAGATCGACGGCGCGGCCCGTGCCGAGCGGAGCGAGACGGCGGGTCAGGACCTCGCGCCACACCGGGCGCAGCCGCTCCACCCCCGCCGCGCCGAGACCGTCGGCGGCCTCCCGCCGGGCGGCGCGGTGACCGGGGCCCTCCTGGTCGAACAGCGTGCCGCCAGCCGACAGTGCCCGGGCGGCGCCGCCCGTGGTGCCGGCCGCGGTGCGGTCGAGCGGGACGCTGGTGAGGACCTGGCGGTAGGGCTCGCTGCCGTGCACCAGCACCGTGCCGCCGACGCGGGTCACCGGCCGGCGGCGGGTGGCGGCGAGGAGGGCGAACAGCACGGGGTGGGAGCGGGTGTACACGCGCCGGTCGCGGCGCCGGGCGGCGCGCAGCGCGGACGCGGTGGGGGTGGCGGGGGCGGCGGGAACCGTGGTCACCTGATGTGCACCTGCTTCGGATCGGCGGGCCGGTAGCGGCGGTCCCAGCACCACAGCAGGGTTCGACAGGCGCCCCACGCGCGCAGGCGGCGCAGGCTGGTGTGCACCACCATCCGCTCGGCCCGGGCGATCCGGTCGCTGTGCTCGCGCGCCCGGTTGAGGAGGACGACGTCCTCGGGCGGTCCCTCCAGAGGAACGCGTGGCGTTCCCCCGCAGCGCAGGTACAGGGCTGCCGTGATGGCGAGGTTGTGACCGTGGCACAGCACGTAGGGCGCGCGGTAGCGCGGGTGCCGGTGTTCCGCGCGGTAGCGCCCGTACAGTGCGGTCGCCCTGACGACCGCCGGGAGCAGGTACCGCTCGGCGAGTGAGGGCCGCTCGTCCCGGCGCGGCAGGCTGCGGCCGCAGGCCATCTCCGTCCCGCGTGCGAACTCCTTGCGCGCCTCGGTGACCCAGTCGGGGGCGGGCAGGCAGTCGGCGTCCGTTCGCACAAGCAGTTCGGCGCCGTGCGCGACGGCGTACCGGAAGCCGGTGTCGGCGGCGGCGCCGGTGCCCCGCTCCTCCTCGCGGACGAGGTGCACGGGAAAGGGCGCGGTGGCGGCGAAGCGGCGCACGACGGCGGCGGTCGCGTCGGTGGAGGCGTTGTCGACGACGACGAGCGCGAAGCCGGCGTCGGTCTGGGAGGCGAGCGCGTCGAGGGTGGCCTCGATCCCGGCCTCCTCGTTGTAGGCGGGGACCACGGCCCACAGCGACGGCGCGCCGGCGGGCGCGGTCATCGTCGGCTCCGTTCGGCGAGGCGCCGGGCGGCGAGGCGCGCGGTCGCGGCGCGGTCGGGCTTGAGGGAGCGGCCGGACAGCGGGATGTCGGCGAGCAGCACCGCGTCCGGGCGGGCGGCCCCCATGCGCTCCAGCGGTCCGTCCAGGGCCGCCCGCAGTGCGGCGCGGTCCGTCCCGGTGCCCGGCTGTACGACGGCGACCAGGCGCTCGTCGCCGTCGCCGGCCGGCACGCCGACGAGCAGGGCCAGTTCGACGCCTGGTACGTGCAACGCCGGCTCGTAGAGTCCCGGGTAGATGTTCTCCGCATGCCGCAGGACCATGTCCTTGAGGCGGCCCTTCAGCACGATCCGGCCGCCGTCGAGGCGTGCCCGGTCGCCGGTGGCGATCCACGGGTCGGGGTCCTCGCCCAGGTAGCGGTCCCGTGCGGCGGGGCCCGTCAGCAGCAGCTCCCCGGAGGCGTCGGTCTTGGCCGTCACGTGGGGCAGGGGCGTGCCGACCAGGTCTCCCTCGCCGGTGAAGGCGGCCTTGTCGGCTTGCTCGACCGCCGCGGCGGGGAACAGCTCGGTCAGTGCGTAGACGCCCCACGCCTCCTCGGCGCCCGCGCGCTTGACGCGGGTGAGCAGCTCGGCGCTCGCGGGGGCCGATCCTGTCCACACCCGCCCGCAGAACCGGCCGCCCGCGGCGAGCAGCCGCCGCAGCTGCGGCGGTGTCAGATAGGTGGCCTGCGGGGCGAGGCGGCGCAGTTGGCGCCGCAGCACAGGCACGGAGCGGGCAGGCAGCGCGACCGGAGCTCCGCTCGCGAGGGAGGGTACGAGGACGAAGAAGGTGCCGCCCAGGACGGGCCGCCCGGCCTCGGGCCGTACCAGCTCGGCCACCGTGGTCATGCCGGCGGCGAGCGAGGAGCGGGTGTGCACCACCGCTCGGGGCCGCGAGGTGGTGCCCGAGGTGAACACGATGACCGTGTCGCCGTCCTCGTCCACCGGGCGCGGCACGCCCGTGGTGCGGACGTCGGCCTCCAGGGCGGGGGCGCAGCCGGGCAGCCGTGGGCCGACCGTGGCCACCGGTCCCAGCTCTGCGAGGTCCGGCAGGGCCAGGCGGGCGCGGCGGGCGAGCGGCCGGGCCCATCCGGCGACCGCCTGGGCGGTGGCGTCGGCGAGGACGAGGTCGGGTCGTGCCAGGGCGAGCCGGGCGCGCAGCACATCGGGGCCGGCGCCCGGGTCGAGCACCGCGGCCCGGGCGCCGAGCCGGTGCACGGCGAGCATCACGGCCAGGGCCCGGGGCCCGGGCCGGACCGCGACGCCGACCGTTGCGCTGCGGGCGATGCCTCGTGCGTGCAGGGCGGCGGCGTAACGGTCGGCGAGGTCGGCCAGGTCCCCGCACGTGGCCCGGACGCGTACGGCCCCGGTCGGGGTGGTGCCGAGGACGGCGGGCCGGTCGGGGGCGGCGCGCAGGGCATGGGTGAGTGTGTCGAGCATCAGCGCGGGTCCTCCGTGTGACGGCCCGGTCCTTTGTCGAGGTACCAGCGGGCGGTGCCGACCAGCCCGTAGGCGCGCAGCCGCCGGGTGGAGTTCTCCACGACCATGGCACGGGCGTGCACGATCGCGGTGGTGCGGCGCCGTACCCGGTTCAGGAAGAGACGGTCGGTGGGGGAGGGGCGGCGCGGCATGCCGCCCACGGCTTCGTACAGGGCGGCCGTGATGGCCATGTTGTTGCCGGCGTGCATCCGGTACGGGGTGAGGTAGCCGTGCCGGCGCCGGTGGGCGGGGCGTATGCGGCCGAAGAACGCGGCGACATGGACCAGGGCGCGGAAGGCGGCGCGTCCGAGCGGTCCCTGCTCGTCGCGGCGTGCGTCGATCCCTCCGCACACCAGGCCCGCCCCTTGCCGCAGGCTGTCACGGGCGGCGGCCGTCCAGCCGGGCCGCGGCAGGCAGTCGGCGTCGGTGCGGGCGAGCAGCGTCGCGCCGTTTCCGATGGCGTACCGGAAGCCGGTGTCCACCGCACTGCCGACGCCCTTCTCGGGCTCGCTGAGCACGTGGACCGGGAAGGGCGCCCAGCGGGCGAAATCGTGCACGACCGCCGCGGTGCCGTCGGTTGAGGCGTTGTCCACGACGACGAGAGTGAAGTCACGGTCCCGCTGGGCCGCGAGCGCCTCCAGCGTGGCGCTGATACGCGCGGCCTCCTGATACGCCGGCACGACCACCCAGAGGGCACTCATGACTTCTCCCACACCATCGTCATGATGCTCACGCCACCGCCCAGGCCCACGAACAGCACCCGGTCGCCGGGGAGCAGCCGCTCGTGGACCCGATCGAGCTGCACGCCCAGCGTGGCGCTGGCCATGTTGCCGAGCTCGGGCACCGTGACGACGAGCCGGTCCTGTGGAACACCGGTGATCTCCACGAACCGCTCCAGGTACGGCACGGTGACCTGGTGCACCAGGATGTGCCGGAAGTCCGTCCAGGCCAGCCCGGTGCGCTGCCGCATCCGGTCCAGCACCGACGTGCCGACCTTCTCGAACACCTCACGCAGTTCGCTGCCGTCACCGTGGAAATACGTGTGCTCGTCGCCGCGTGGGTGACGCGAACCACCACCGAAGATGCCACCGACCGACCAGCGCTCGGAGTGGGTCTCGGTGTCCACGTCGAGGATGCCGCCTTGGTCCACCGCCTCCAGCACGACCGCCGCTCCCGCGTCACCGAAGGTGTAGCCCGCGAAGCCGTCGCGCAGCTGGGCCAGGCCGGAAGGGGCGTGCTGCACCGCCCGGCTCGGGGTCTCACCGGTGACGACCAGGGCCCGGCGGGCGCGGCCGGCGAGGATCATCGCCCGGGCCGTGTCGATGCCGTTGACGAAGCTGTTGCACGCGTTGGTCACGTCCAGCGCGTGCGCCCGGGAGCCGAGTTCGGCCTGGACGATGTGCGCGGTCGCCGGTTCGACCACGTCCCGCGTGGCGGAGGCGAACACCAGCAGGTCCACGTCGTACGGGGCGAGCCCGGCCCGGTCCAGCGCGGTGCGGGCCGCACGCACCGCGAGCGTCGAGGCGTACTCGTTCTCAGCGGCCGCCCGACGCGAGGCGATGCCGGTGGCGCGTTCGAGTATCCGCGCCGGCAGGGACAGCCCGGAAGCTGCGGAGATCGCCTCCTCCAGCTGCCGGGACGTCACTTCGCGCCCTGGCAGGGAGGAGGCCACTGCGGTGATGCCCGCCCGGCGCATGGAGCCGCGAGCAGCGTGGTCTGTGTGCATGAGCTGCACGCTATGAGCGGAGCAGGACAACCCGCCTGAGTGCTGGTACTCAAATGGCATGGGTAATCAGCCGGGCACGGCCACTGCCGTCCTGCCTGCTCGTCGCCCCGCCATCCCAGGCAACTGGCGAGCGCGACGGCCTACCGGACGACCGCCTGATTCAGCAGCACGTACATGGCCGACGTCACCACGCGCTGCGCAGCACCTGGCCCGGTCCGCCGATCGAGCGCCCTCGCTTCTGCGTGAAATACGCGGCACCGGGCCGGATCAGGCCTGGCGCCAGGAACGCAGCCGCTCGGCGATGCCGTACGAGTCCAGCTGCAGTCCCCGGATGTCGTAGATCAGTTCCCGCCAGAGTTCGAACTTCGTGTCCACGCGTTCTCCGGAGGCCTCCAGGTAGGCGATGGCGACGCCGTATCCGTACACCTCATTGCGGGCCGGGAGCGGGCGCAGCAGCACGCACTCCTCCAGCATGACCGCAGCCCGCCAGAAGGCGTCGGGATGGTGCTGATCATGCCGGGGCGGGTCGACCCGGTGGCGCTGGGCCATGCCGACGAGCACAGAGAAGTCGTTGACGGTCAGGTCGTCCCGGAGGATCTCTTCCTGGCGCTCGAGGAACCACCGGTAGTCGACATACACGACGGGAGGCACAGGTCAGGCCGCCCGCGAGGTGTCGTGCGCGACGGGCGGCAGCCCGCCGAACTCGGCGTCGAAGGCGTCCATGACGCCGGGCTCGCTGATCGCGCGGCGGAAAGCGGCGGTCGCCGTCTGCAGGGCTCGCTCCTGCTCCTTCTCCCCCGCCACCTTGGCGAGGTAGGCCTTCACAGAAAGACCTTCGGCGGCGGCGAGGCCCTGCAGGGTGTCCCTGGTGCTCGTATCGACCTTGACAGTGGTTTCAGCCATACCCGCAGTATCCCTCACGGTATACGCTCCGCGCTACCTATCCGCCTGGGGCATCGGGCAATGTCAGGGTGGCAGGCGGGATGACGGGCATGACAACACCTGCAGCTGTGATCATGGATACCGCCGCTTACGCGCAGGCGGTCGAGGACGCGGTGAAGGCATCGGCCGCCTACTACCGCGGGTGGGATGTCGGCCTGGACGACGACGCCTACGACCGGCTGGTGCGAGGCATCGCCGCGTGGGAGGCCGAACATCCTGACCAGGTGCCGCCCGACTCCCCCACCGGGAAGGTCGCGCGGCGCGATGGAAGGCGATGCCCCACACACGGTGGCGATGCTGAGTACCTGTTCCTAAAGCCCATCACCGATCTAAAGGGCCAGGACGTGGGATCTTCTGCATCTGTCAGGGTGAACCAATCGGTGATGGCTACCAAATGCGTTGCCGGGCGGCATGTCGCGCACCAAGGCATGGCCTTATGCAGCTAGGGTCCGTCTTCAAAGATCATTCGAGTGGTGGATCATGGCGTCGTGGTACGTCGTCACGAACTCACTGATCAGGAGTGGGAGTTACTCGCTC
>NZ_JBEXZD010000088.1:0-35181 GCF_040628575.1 Streptomyces sp. NPDC006393 | reverse complement strand
TTCGGAAACGCCTGCCTCAACCACTGACGCCCCCGCGCTCCCCTTCGGTCGGCCGCTCTCCCGGTACCCGGCATTGCCCCGGGGCCCCTCGGGAGGGTGGCCGACGGCCGTTCCCTCGAACGGCCGTTCCGGTCCGGAGCAGTGCCCGGCGCACCGTCGCGCCAGGTGGAAAGGGGTGGCGGCCGCCCATGGGCGGCCGTGACAGGCCCGTGATCGGTTGCGGACCACGACAAGCGCTTTCACGGTGAGCTCAGATCTGGCGCTCATCGAAAGGAACCCTCATGCGTGGTCTGTCCGCACGACGTATCGCCTCCACCGCACTCTGCGCCGCCTTCCTGGTCGGGATCAGCGGCCCGGCCGCCCTGGCGGTCGACTCGGCCGGCGAACACAGCCGTGCGGCGGCGCCCCGAGCGTCCCTCCCGGGCGCCGACCGGCTCCTCGCCAAGCTCGACGGCCTGGGCGACCTGGACCGGCTCGGCGACCTCGGCAGCCGGCTCACCCCGGTCCGCGATCTGGCGACCGCCGTACTCACCACCGACAACGGCCGGCTGGCACCGGCCGACGCCAAGAATCTCGGCGACGCGGCGGAGGACGCCCTCGCCGAGGCGAGCGCGATGATCCGGTCGGCGCGGTCGGCCCAGACGGCCTCGGGCGTTCAGCGGGCGGCCGATCCGGCGAGCGACGCGCTGGCGGCCGTGCAGAAGGCGCTCGAGGACCTGCTGAAGTCGCTCACGTCCGGGGACGTCGGCCAGGTGCTCCCCGCGGTCACCGGCCTGGTCGACGGTCTGGTCGACCTCGTCACCTCCCTGCTCAAGGACGACGGCCCGACCACCCCCGGCACCTCCGCCGCCGACACGCTCCCCGCGGGGGCCTCGGGCGGGACGGTGTCCGACGCCGCCGCGGCCGCGCCCGCCGCGCCGGCATCGGCGTCGTAACAGGAACCGGAGAACCGGAGAGGCCGAGAACCGGAGAACCGGAGAACCGGAGAACCTGAGACCCCGAGACCCCGAGAACCCGAACAGCCGTTGTGCCGGCCACCCCAGCCGGCCCAACGGCTGTTGTGCGTCGGACGAAATCTCATATGAGGACTCGGCAATCTCCCGCCCCGGGGTTTCCGGCCCGCCCGGGACTCGTTAGGCACGGCGACCCCATAGCCGCCGGTGACGTACGTCGCCGAACGAAAGGAACACGATGAAGTCCCTGAAGGCCGCCGCCGTCATTGCCGGGTCCCTGGTCGCCGCCGGCGCCGCCGCGCCCGCGTTCGCCTACGACACCGCCGCACTGACGCCCACCAGCCTCAACGGCGCCGTGAACACCCTCACCAAGGGCCCCGTCGACGTGATGCCGCTCAAGCACCAGTCGAACGCGCTCGACACCGAGAACAAGGGCTCGCTGCTCCACACGGTGAACAGCGCCACCAAGAGCCTCAACGAGGCCAACGCCCCGCTGCTCGGCGGGCTGCCGCTGCGGCACTGAGGCCGCCCGTCGTACGTCGTACTACTGCGGCACTCGGGGGAATCTTGCGCTGCCGGCCACCTCGGGCTCGTTGGGCCGTACGGACCTTGTGCTCCCCATCCTGGAAGGGACCGTGCCTGTCATGAAGTCGACCACCCGAGGAACCCTTGCCGCCGTCGTCACGGGCGTCGCGGCAGCCGTCGGCGCCGTCACCGCCACCCCGGCCGCGGCGGTGGGCACGGTCCCCGTCCCGGTGCCGCTGGGCGGCGCCGAGACCGCGCTCGGCATGAGACTGCCCAAGGTCGGCGGCGAGGTTCCGGTACCGACGACGGGCACGCCGGAGGGGCCGCGTTTCGTCCGGGGGCGGCTCCTTCCGGAGGGCATGGTGCCGCGGCTTCCGGTGCACGGGGGGCTGCCGGGTCTGGACGCGCGCGCCCCGCTCGCGCACGTCCTCGACAACGGCTTCGACCACGTCGCCGTCGACGCGCCCGCGTCCGACGTGCGGGCACTGGCGCCGGGCCTGTCCGCGGACGGCCCGCTGACCGCGCCGAAGCCCGGCAACGCCGGACTGCCCGGCCTGAAGCTGCCGGAACTGGGCGTCCTCGGTCCCGTGCTGCACACCGCTCCGACCGCCGGCCTCACGGCGGGCCCGGGTCTGTAGCCGGCCTCGGGCCCGGCGACCACGGCGACCACGGTGACCACAGTGACCACGGTGACCACGGCGATCACGGCGATCACGGCGATCACGGCGATCACGGCACATGGTGATCACGTTCGGCCGCACGGCGGTGACCGAACGGGGCGTTCGCCGGTTACGGCTACGGACAACCGAACCGGACGAGGAGCGCACCATGGTCGGCGGCACCAGCGGAGCACGAGTGGAGACGGGTACGGCAACGAGCGCGACGAGAACGGGCACGACGAGACCGGGCGCAACGGCAACGAGCGCAACGGCAACGAGCACACGGAGCACGGCGGGCAGTACACGCCGCCAGGTGACGCGCCGGCTGCTCGCCTCCGCCGTCGCCGTGATGGCCCCGTTGGTCGCCGCCTCCCGGCCCGCGCCTCCCGTGGCCGGTCCCCGGGACGGCGGCCCGGGCGACACCGCCTTCGAGGAGACCTACCGGGGCCGCCGCATCCGCGTGATGTGGACGCATCGGAACGGCGGTGCCAAGACCGGCGCGTGGTACGTCACGGTGGACGGCCGCCCGCTGCACCTGATGCGCCGCGCCGACGGCACCTGGCTGAGCATGGTCGACCACTACCAGTCGTACCGCACGCCTCTGGAGGCCGCCCGCGGAGCCGTCGACGAACTGGGCCCCGGCCAGCGGCTGCGCGACCTGGCCCCCCGGCCCGTCGGGGACGAACTGCGACGCCTGCACATGGGGGGAGCGCACGGTGGCGTACACGCGTAAGGACGTCGGCAAGCTCACGCGTGAGGAGAGGCGACGGTTCGTCAACGCGCTGCTGACGGTCAAACGGCGCGGCGAGTACGACGACTTCGTGCGGACGCACATCCGGTACTTCACCGCCGACGGCGAGAACGGCCTGCGTCCGGCGCACATGGCGCCCTCCTTCCTGCCCTGGCACCGCAAGTTCCTGCTCGAGCTGGAGCGGGCGCTGCGCCGGGTGGACTCCTCGGTGACGGTTCCGTACTGGGACTGGACACGCGACCGTACGGCCCGTTCCGTACCGTGGCGCGAGGACCTCCTGGGCGGCACCGGGCGCCGCTCCGACCAGCAGGTGACGACCGGTCCGTTCGCCTACGCGCACGGCAACTGGACGCTCAAGGAGGGTGTGACCGACGGCGAGTTCCTCACCCGGGACCTCGGCCGCTCCCACGACCCGATCCAGCTGCCCACGAAGAGCGAGCTGGAGTGGGCGCTGAAGGACCCCGTCTACGACGTGGCGCCCTGGGACTCCACGGTGACGAAGGGGTTCCGCAACAAGCTGGAGGGATGGGGCACCGGCCGGGGCAGTGCCTCCTGGCTCAACCACAACCGGGTGCACCGCTGGATCGGCGGCGTCATGCTCGGCGCCGCCTCCGTCAACGACCCGGTCTTCTGGCTGCACCACGCCTTCATCGACCTTCAGTGGACCCGCTGGCAGCGCCGCCACCGCGGGGTCCGCTACCTGCCCGCGACCCCGCCCGGTACGGGCAACGCGCAGCACGGCCGGATCATCGCCCGCCACCAGAAGCTGCCCCCGTGGGACGTCACCCCCGACGAGCTGGAGGACGTGAGCCGGATCTACCGGTACGCGTGAGCCGTGCGAAGAGCCCCGGCGCTCGAGGTGCCGAGGCTCTTCGCGTGAGTGGGACGTACGGCGTCAGGCGTCAGCTGCCGTAGCCGTAGCCGGGCTTGCCGTCGTCGTTGCCGCCGCCCTTGCCGGGCTCGTCGGCGTTCGCGCAGGCGTTGCCGAAGGCCGGGTTGAGCGCGGCGATCACGTCGACGGTGTTGCCGCACAGGTTGATCGGCACGTGGAGCGGGACCTGGATGGTGTTGCCGGAGACCACACCGGGTGCCCCGTAGGTCCCCCCTTCGGCGCCGGCGTTCGCCAGGGCGAGACCGGCCCCGCCGATCACCACGGCACCGGTGCCGAGAGCGACGGCCGCCGCTTTCGCGATGCGAGACATCACGTTCTCCTAACTGACTCGGTGAGTGCGGCAGCAGGATCCGCAACCGCACTTCCCGTTCAACGCGACGCCTCCACCCCGGTCACGGGTGATCACTCCGTCCGGCGCTCACATCCGCCGCGCCTCACCCGCCCTGACCGGCGACACTTCACTCGTACGGCACGAGCGAGGCGCTTCGGAGCGGATTACCGGCCCTGAGTCTGCCCTTGATCACCAAGGGGGCTTCCGGGGCTTCGGCGTGTCGTAAGTCACCCATCCTGGCCGACGAAAAAGCCCTCCCGAGGGGGAGGGCGAAAACTGGCGCCCCCGGCAGGACTCGAACCTGCGGCCAAGCGCTTAGAAGGCGCCTGCTCTATCCACTGAGCTACGGGGGCCTGGTGTGTGGCCTCTGTCGTGGTGCCCGGGTGTGGGCTGATCCGTGACGTTGCCGGGGACAAGGATAGGGCTCCGGACTCCTGGTCCCTGTTGCTTCGCCTCCGTGGCTCGATGTGGAGGTTCGGTGAAGCGGTCCCGATAATCGCAGGCAGGTACGAATCGTGCACCGCTTTTGGCGTCTCGCGCACCGGGTGTTGTGCACTCGTTATGCCTGGACTGTGGCCTCGCCCCAGTCGTCCCTTCCGTCCCTTGTGTTCTATCGGCGCGCAGACATGCTCATATGCTTCAGATATCCCTCAAAATTGGGCATTCTTCGCATGTGGTGACCTTGGACGTTCGGCCTCAGCTGCTCGAAGCACTCTCCGCCCTGCGCGACCGCGTCGCCGCCGCACGCTTCCCACTGCCCCTCGACGGGGCACCACGCGCGCGTGCCGACCGCGACGAACTGCTCGCCCAGCTCGACGACTACCTCGTGCCCCGGTTGCGGGAGCCCGACGCGCCCCTGCTGGCCGTCGTGGGAGGTTCGACCGGCGCGGGGAAGTCCACCCTCGTCAACTCGCTTGTCGGGACACGGGTCAGCGAGGCCGGCGTGCTGCGGCCGACGACCAGGACCCCCGTTCTGGTGTGCCACCCGGATGACCACCACTGGTTCAGCGGCTCGCGCGTCCTGCCCGGCCTCTCACGCGCGTGGGTGCCCCGCCAGGACCACGCCGCCTCCCTGACCGGGGACGAACCGCCGACAGCCGAGGACGATCCCACGCGCGTACTGCGCGTCGAGACCGTCGAGACCGTACCCCCCGGCCTCGCCCTCCTCGACGCCCCCGACATCGACTCCCTGATCGCCGACAACCGGTCCCTGGCCGCCGAGCTGATCTGCGCCGCCGACATCTGGGTGATGGTCACCACCGCCGCCCGGTACGCCGACGCCGTCCCCTGGCACCTGCTGCGCACCGCCAAGGAGTACGACGCCACGCTCGTGACCGTGCTGGACCGGGTGCCGCACCAGGTCGTCTCCGAGGTCTCCCGGCAGTACGGGGCCCTGCTCACCAAGGCCGGGCTCGGCGACGTACCGCGGTTCACCGTGCCGGAACTCCCCGAGTCCGCCTGGGGCGGGGGACTGCTGCCCGCCACCGCCGTGGCGCCGCTGCGCACCTGGCTCGTCCACCACGCCCAGGACCCCGCGGCCCGGCAGCACGCGATGTCCCGCACCGCCCACGGCCTGCTGGACTCCCTCAAGGTCCGGATGCCCGAGCTGGCCGGCGCCGCCGCCGCACAGTACGCGGCCGCGCTGCGGCTCACCGCCGCCGTCGACAGCGCCTACGACGGCGAGTACGCGCGCGTGCGGGGCCGGCTGCAGGCGGGAGCCGTCCTCGCCGGGGACGCCCTGAAGCGGTGGCGCGCCTACCCGCTGGACTGCACCGCGGGCGAACTGCTCGACGCGCTCGTGGAGAGCCTGGCCGCCCTGCTGCTGTGCGCCGTCACCGCCGCCGACGAGCGCATCGACGACGCCTGGCGCCGCGAGCCGGCCGCGGACGCCCCGAGCCTGGCCGACCGCGACACCTCGTTCGAGAGCGCCGAGCACCGCATCGGGCTCGCCGTCCGGCGCTGGCGCCGAGAGCTCGAGGAGTACGCCGACGACGAGGTGCGCGGGCTGGACCGGAGCGTCGCGCCGGACCCCGAGGTCGTCGCCGCGCTGGCCGCCACCGGGCTGCTGGGGGGCCGCCGGGGCCGGTCCGCGGGCGAGGGACTCGCGGAGCGGATCGGTGCGCACGGCGCGCTGCGGCTGCGCGACCGCGCCGGACGGCTGCTCGCCGACTACCTGGACCGTGTGATGCACGCCGAGCGGGAGCGCCGGCTGGCCCCGCTCGACGCCCTCGAAGTACACCCCGAGCCCCAGGCCGAACTCATTGCCGCGCTGTCCGTACTGCTGAAGGAGAGGTGACCGGTGACCGCCGTCACTGACCAGAACCAAAGAGAACACACCACTCATGCGGAGGGCACGGTTCGAACAGAGGGCACGGCGGTATCGACGGACGGTCACAGGGCGAGAGCGATGGCGCGGGAGGCCGTGGGAACCGAGGACATCCGTAGGGCCGGGACCAGCCTCGCGCACGGGACCGTCCCGGCCTCCGGGCTCGGCCCGGACTCTCGCTCCGGGGGCCGTCCGGGGTCTCGCGCCGGGGCCGGACCGGGGCCCGGCTCCGGGGTCGGTCCGCAGTCCCTGACCGTCCCCGAGTCCGAGAACGCGCCGCCTCCGGAGGGCGCCGGCAGGCACCGGGCGGCGGCGCGGCTCGGCGTGGCCGACGCGTTCGGCGTGGCCGGCGTGGCCGGTGTGGCCGCTGTGGAAGACGTGGCCGCGGGACGGCCCGCGCCCGCCGTTTCGGGGCAGGGCACCCGGGTGGAGGACGACGACCGGCACGCGCGCGTGCCGGACGACGGCGGCCACGCGCGCGTGCAGGACCCGGGAGCCCGGCGCCGTACGGAGTCCGAGGGCGTATGGGACGACGGGCTGATCGCGCGCCGCGTCACCGAGACCGGCACCAGCGCGGCCGACCTCGTGCCCGTGGATCCCCGGCCCGCCCGGACCATGCCCGTGCCGCCCCTCGCCTACGACGGACCGCTGCGGTCACGGCTGGACGCGCTGCGCGAGCTGGTCGGCCTGTCCCGCACCCGGCTGGACAGCCGTACCCTCGCCGAGGCGGGCCGGGTCCTCGACGAGGCCGCGGCCCGTCGCAGGCTCTCCGGGCAGCACACCGTCGTGGCCATCGCGGGCGCCACCGGCAGCGGCAAGTCCCAGCTGTTCAACGCCCTGGCCGGCGTGGCCATCTCGGAGACCGGCGTACGCCGGCCGACCACCGCCGCGCCCATCGCGTGCAGCTGGAGCGACGGCGCCGCGAGCCTCATCGACCGGCTCGGCATCCCGGGACGGCTGCGCAGGCGCCCCCTGCAGGGCACCGACGCCGACCCGCAGCTGCGCGGACTGGTCCTGGTCGACCTTCCCGACCACGACTCGGCCGCCGTGCAGCACCGTGAGCACGTGGACCGCATCCTCGGACTGGTCGACGCGGTCATCTGGGTCGTCGACCCGGAGAAGTACGCCGACGCCGTGCTCCACGAGCGCTATCTGCGGCCCATGGCCGGCCACGCCGAGATCATGTTCGTCGTCCTCAACCAAGTCGACCGGCTGCCCGGCGAGGCCGCCGACCAGGTCCTCGACGACCTGCGCCGGCTGCTCGACGAGGACGGGATCGCGCTCGGGGAGTACGGCGAACCGGGCGCGACCGTGCTCGCGCTGTCCGCGCTCACCGGCGACGGCATCGGCGAACTGCGCGAGGCGCTCGGCGAGTTCGTGGCCGAGCGGGGCGCGGCGGCCCGGCGCATCTCGGCCGACGTGGACGCGGCGGCCACCCGCCTGCGGCCCGTCTACGCCACACGGCGGCGGGCCGGCCTGAGCGAAGAGGCGCGCGATGAGTTCGCGGCCCGGCTGGCGGACGCGGTGGGCGCCGTCGCCGCGGGCGAGGCGGCCGAGCGTGCCTGGCTGCGCAACGCGGGCCGCGCGTGCGGGACGCCGTGGCTGCGGCTGTGGCGCTGGTACCAGGACCGGCGCGAACCTCCCACGGGCCGGCTGCCGGTGCGCACGCAGCCCGACGAGGAGGCCACCGCGCGGCAACGCGTGGAACAGGCGGTGCGTACGGTGGCCGACCGGGCCTCGGCCGGGCTGCCGGTGCCCTGGGCACAGGCGGTGCGCGAGGCCGCCGTGCGCGGGGCGCTGGGATTGCCGGAGGCGCTGGACGACCTGGCGGCGCGGGCCGGGCTGCCACCCGGGCGGCCACCGCGGCCCGGCTGGTGGCCGGCGGCGGTCCTGGCACAGGCGTCGATGACGATCCTCCAGGCCGTCGGAGGACTGTGGCTGGTCGGCCAGATCGTGGGCGTCATGGCGCCGAACCTGGGGGTGCCGGTCCTGCTGATGATCGCCGGCATCGTCGGCGGGCCGCTCGTGGAATGGAGCTGCCGCATCGCGGCGCGCGGACCGGCCCGGCGGTACGGCCAGGACGCGGAGCGCCGCCTCAGGGAGGCGGCGGCGGGGTGCGGCCGGGCCCGGGTGCTCGATCCGGTGGCGGCGGAGCTGCTGCGCTACCGGGAGGTGCGCGAGCAGTACGCGCGGGTGACGGGGGCGGGAGGACGGTGAGCCCGGGGACGGGTGAGGAGCCGGACGGGCGCTGAGCCCTGGTGGCGGGGAGTCCGGAGGTGGGGGGAGTCCGGAGGCGGCGGGGAGTCCGGAGGCGGGTGGTGAGCCCGGCGGGTGGTGAGCCCGGAGGGGGCCGTGCGGGCGGACGGAGCCGTGCGGGGCCGTGCGCCCGGACGGAGCCGTGCGGGACCGTGCGCCCGGCGAGCGGTGAAGGTCACCTGTCCGGGTGAGGGAGTTTTCCACAGGCGGGCGGTGGTCCACAGGGCCCAGCGGGCTCGTCCCGGCGGAGGCAGTCTGGTTCCGCGGCGATCGCGACGGACGCGGTCGGCGCGGCAGACGCAGCCGTACGGGACGGGCCCGTACGCGTGTCCGCCCGGCCGGGCGGGCCGGGTGAGGGAGGGAAGCACCGATGAACGAGACGATGATCTGCGCGGTGGGCAACGTGGCGACGCAGCCGATGTACCGGGACCCGGGGTCGGGGATGTCCGCGAGGTTCCGCCTGGCGGTGACCGCGCGGTACTGGGACCGCGAGAAGAACGCCTGGACGGACGGGCACACCAACTTCTTCACGGTGTGGGCCAACCGGCAGCTCGCCGCGAACACGATGGCGTCGCTGAACGTGGGCGACCCGGTCGTCGTGCAGGGCCGGCTGAAGGTGCGCACGGACTCGCGTGACGGCAACACCCGCGCCTGGGCGGACATCGACGCCGTCGCGATCGGCCACGACCTGGCGCGGGGCACGTCGGCCTTCCGGCGCACCGGCAGGCCCGAGCCGGCCGCACCCACCCCGCCCGCACAGCCCGAGCCGAGCTGGGAGACCCCCGTCAGGACCCCGGCCGCGGCCCATGACACCGCGCCACCCGTGGAAACACCCGCGGACCCGAGCGCCGAGGCGGAGAACGCCCCACAGCGGCGCGAACCGGTGGCGGTGACGTGACGGGACGTGCCGACAAGACGCGCTGACGGCTTGACGGGACATGACTCGCCGAAGTGCGGCTTATCGGTGAGTGCGTTCGGCAACGCCCTGGTTGATGTGCCGGCGGGCCCGGTTCACCGGCAGTTGGTGGCGATAACGATTCCGATTCGGATCAGTTACCTGACGATCTGACAGCAAGTCGCGCCGCACGAGATCTTTAGGATGCCGGACATGGCTCGGTGAGCCCGGAGATTCTGCTGGTGGGACCGTACCCCCACGTCAACGGGTCCTGCTCGGAGGGGAATTCTGTGTGTGCTTCGTACGCTGCGCCGTTCACGCGCAGCCCGGGGGCGGCCCGCCTGGCCGCCGCGACCCTGGTGTCCGGCCTCGTCGCCGCCGGTGTGCTGATCGCCGCCGGCCCGGCGGCCGCCGACGGGACACCGCAGAGCCAGGGCGGGGCCACCGCCACCATGGACGGCCTGAAGACCTACGGCACCGCCGTCATCCATGACAAGACCGGGAACCACCAGGTGCCCGCGGGCCTGTTCGAGATGTCCGTGGACGGCGGCGGCACGTTGCAGACGTACTGCGTCGACCTGCACAACGCCACGCAGAAGGACGCCAAGTACCGCGAGACGCCCTGGAGCGGCACGTCGCTCGGCCTCAACAAGAACGCCGGGAAGATCCGCTGGATCCTGCAGAACTCCTACCCGCAGGTGAACGACCTGGCGGCACTCGCCGCCAAGGCGGGGGTGAGGAACCTCACCGAGCAGGACGCGGCGGCCGGCACCCAGGTGGCCATCTGGCGCTACTCCGACGACGCGCGCGTCGACGCCGTGGACCCCCAGGCCGAGAAGCTCGCGGACTACCTGCATCACAGCGCCCGTGACCTGGCCGAACCGCAGGCCTCGCTGACCCTGGACCCGCCCGCCGTCTCCGGCCGTCCCGGCGAACGGCTGGGCCCGGTGACGGTGCACACGGACGCGAGCAGCGTCACGGTGACGCCCCCGGCGGACGCGGCCACCAGCGGCGTACGGATCGTCGACCGGCACGGCAGACCGGTCACGTCCGCCACGGACGGCAGCCGCCTGTTCTTCGACGTTCCCAAGGACACCTCCGACGACGGATTCCCCACGTCGGGCACGGCCGAACTGACCGTCCAGGCATCCACCACCGTGCCGGTCGGACGGGCCTTCGCCTCCGACAGCCGCAGCCAGACGCAGATCCTGGCCGGCTCCAGCGAGTCGACGGTCGCCGCGACCACGATCGCCACCTGGGCCGACGGGGGCGCGATACCCGCCCTGTCCGCGGCGAAGGACTGCGCCAAGGGCGGCCTGGACATCAAGGTGGCCAACAAGGGCACCGAGCCGTTCACCTTCGAGCTGATGGGCGCCGGGCACACCGTCGCCGCGCGCACCACCCGGGTGGTCACGATCCCCCTTCAGGAGGATCAGGCGTACGACTTCACGATCACGGGCCCCAGCGGTCACGGACAGCGCTTCACCGGCGTCCTCGACTGCCACACCCAGGGCAGCGAGGCGGGCCTGGACACCCAGACCCTCAGTGAACCGAGCCCGGTCACGGCCGGCGGCGGCTCCGGCGGCACCGACCTGGCGGAGACCGGCGGCACCGACACCACCCCCCTGCTCGCCGCCATCGGCCTCAGCCTTCTCGTCCTGGGCGCCACGGTGCTGAGCATCGTCCACAAGAACCGGACCTCCCGGAACTGAGGAGCAACGCCGGCGGGAAGCAGTGGTCAGGCCGGGCGGGATCCGGCTCGAACGGGCCGGCGCCGATCTCGCAGCACCCGGTGGCAGGCGGCTGAGCGAGCCCGCGGCGAGCGGTTCGACAGCCGTAGGGAATCACCTTGCGTGCGCCCTCTTCTGGGGCGAAAGTAATAAATAAGTACACACTTCGACAATGGAGGGCACCGTGATAGCCCTCGGCGTGATCCTTCTCATCGTCGGATTCATACTCAAGATCGCCATACTCTGGACCATCGGCATCATCCTGCTGGTCATCGGAGCGATCCTCTTCATCCTGGGCTCTGTCGGGCACGCGGTCGGAGGCCGACGCCACTACTGGTAGCCGCAGATCGCGCCGGCCTGTGAGCCACCTCGGGCCATCAGGGTTCGAGGTCGACCGACGGCGCCCGGCAAGGACAGCCGAGCCGCAGCCCTCCGCCAGCGAAGCCCCAGGTCAGAGACGTCCGGCCTTACTGGTTTCCGCTACGGGGTGGCGGTCAGGCAAGATGGGATGTATCTGCCCACTGCCAGATTCAAGCTGCCGGACGGTTTCTCTTGGCTGAGTTCATTTACACCATGCGCAAGGCGCGCAAGGCGCACGGCGACAAGGTGATCCTCGACGACGTCACCCTGAACTTCCTTCCGGGTGCCAAGATCGGCGTCGTCGGCCCGAACGGTGCCGGTAAGTCGACCGTGCTGAAGATCATGGCGGGGCTGGAGCAGCCGTCCAACGGCGACGCGTTCCTGTCGCCCGGCTACAGCGTCGGCATCCTGCTGCAGGAGCCCCCGCTGAACGAGGAGAAGACGGTCCTGGAGAACGTCCAGGAGGGCGTCGCCGAGATCAAGGGCAAGCTCGACCGGTTCAACGAGATCGCCGAGCTGATGGCGACCGACTACTCCGACGCGCTGCTCGACGAGATGGGCAAGCTCCAGGAGGAGCTCGACCACGCCAACGCCTGGGACCTCGACGCCCAGCTCGAGCAGGCCATGGACGCCCTCGGGTGCCCCCCGGGCGACTGGCCCGTCACCAACCTCTCCGGTGGCGAGAAGCGCCGCGTGGCGCTGTGCAAGCTGCTGCTGGAGCAGCCCGACCTGCTGCTGCTCGACGAGCCCACCAACCACCTCGACGCCGAGTCGGTGAACTGGCTGGAGCAGCACCTGGCCAAGTACGAGGGCACCGTCGTGGCCATCACCCACGACCGGTACTTCCTGGACAACGTCGCCGAGTGGATCCTCGAGCTCGACCGCGGCCGCGCCTACCCCTACGAGGGCAACTACTCCACCTACCTGGAGACCAAGGCCACCCGCCTCAAGGTCGAGGGCCAGAAGGACGCCAAGCGGCAGAAGCGGCTCAAGGAAGAGCTGGAGTGGGTCCGCTCCAACGCCAAGGGGCGCCAGGCCAAGTCCAAGGCCCGTCTCGCGCGGTACGAGGAGATGGCCGCCGAGGCCGAGAAGATGCGGAAGCTGGACTTCGAGGAGATCCAGATCCCGCCGGGCCCGCGGCTGGGCAACATCGTGGTCGAGGTGAACGACCTGCACAAGGGCTTCGGCGAGAAGATCCTCGTCGACGGCCTGTCCTTCACCCTGCCGCGCAACGGCATCGTCGGCGTCATCGGCCCGAACGGCGCCGGCAAGACCACCCTGTTCAAGATGATCCAGGGCCTGGAGACGCCGGACGCCGGCGACATCAAGGTCGGCGAGACCGTCAAGGTCTCCTACGTCGACCAGGGTCGCGCCAACATCGACCCCAAGAAGACGCTGTGGGAGGTCGTGTCCGACGGGCTCGACTACATCAACGTCGGCCAGGTCGAGATGCCGTCCCGGGCGTACGTCTCCGCCTTCGGCTTCAAGGGCCCGGACCAGCAGAAGCCGGCGGGTGTCCTGTCCGGTGGTGAGCGCAACCGGCTGAACCTGGCCCTCACCCTGAAGCAGGGCGGCAACCTGCTGCTCCTCGACGAGCCCACCAACGACCTCGACGTCGAGACCCTCTCCAGCCTGGAGAACGCGCTGCTGGACTTCCCGGGCTGTGCCGTGGTCGTCTCCCACGACCGCTGGTTCCTGGACCGCGTGGCCACGCACATCCTCGCCTACGAGGGTGACTCCAAGTGGTTCTGGTTCGAGGGCAACTTCGAGTCGTACGAGAAGAACAAGATCGAGCGGCTGGGACCGGACGCCGCGCGTCCGCACCGGGCCACCTACAAGAAGCTGACCCGGGGCTGATCCAGCAGATGCGCCACACATACCGCTGCCCGCTGCGCTGGGCGGACATGGACGCGTACGGCCACGTCAACAACGTGGTGTTCCTCCGCTATCTGGAGGAGGCCCGTATCGACTTCCTGTTCCGCCCGGACAAGGATTTCCAGCAGGGGTCCGTGGTGGCGCGCCACGAGATCGACTACAAGCGGCAGCTCGTCCACCGGCACGAGCCGGTGGACATCGAGCTGTGGGTGACGGAGGTCAGGGCGGCCTCCTTCACCCTCGGCTACGAGGTCAAGGACGGCGACCAGATCTACGTCCGTGCGTCGACGGTGATCGTGCCGTTCGACTTCGAGGCCCAGCGGCCGCGCCGGATCACCGCGGAGGAGCGGGCGTTCCTCCGCGAGTACATGGACGAGGCCGAGCCCGAGACCGCGATCAAGGCCGAGGACGAGTCCGAGGAGGAGGCCGTCGCCGCATGACGGTGCTCCACCTCACCGACGAGACGGAGGCGGCGGACCTCGCCGCCTTCCTCGCCCGGCTGCTCCACTACGACCGCGCCGCGGCCGTGCGCCTCCAGGCGGCCGGCACGGCACTGGCGGTGTTCGGACGGCCGGCGTCCTTCGAGGTGCTGGCGGTGCGCGCGGTGCGTCTGGCCAAGCCCTACGAGAAGGGGCTGGACGTCACCCTCGACGTGACCGTCTGCGCGGGTGAACTCCTGGAGTCGGTCGACGAGTCGGCGGCCACGGCCGCCGTGCCCGCCGCGGTCACCGGACCGCCGTGGGCCGGCGTGCTGCCGCCGCGCGGCGGCTGGCGACCGGAGCCGGGGCTGCCCCCCGCGGGCTCCCTGCGCTCCCTGGTGACCGCCGCCGTCGCCGAGTTCCGCTCCCGTACCGAGGAACTGGCGCCCGAGCTGCGCACGCGCGGCGAACTGGACCGGGTCGGGCGGGAGATCTGGTCCCGGACGGTCGGTCCGACCCGGCTGCCGGTGCGTGCCGTGCACGCGGCGCAGTCACTGGGCTTCCTGCGACCCGCGTCGGTCGGGGCCGGGGCCGGGGCCGAGACCGAGACGGAGGGTGCCGCCGGTACCGAGGGCGGGCTCGCGCTGTTCTCCTCCGGCGCCTGGCTCCGTCTGCGGACCCCGTACGGGTCGATCGCCGTACGGCAGGCGGGCCTCGGCACCCTGGGCGTCAGCGTCCGCTGAAGCCGCCCGGTCAGTCGGCCCACAGGTGAAGCCGCCCGGTCAGCCGGTCCACAGGTGAAGCCTCCGGGTCAGTCGCTCCCGCTGTCGTCCGGCCACACCGCGATGTGGTCCTGCTCCAGTTCCAGCGCCACCCGGTCGCGCATGCCGAGGGCCTGGGTGTACTCGGCGGGCAGCTGGAGGCGGCCGGCGCGGTCCAGCATGGCGTACTCGCGGCTCACCAGCCGCTCGTCACCGGTCGCCGCGTCCACCTCGCTGCGCCGCAGCACCTCCGTGGACGTGCGTCCGTCACGGATGGCGACGGTGCGGCGGACCTCACCGGCCACCGCCTGGTCGTGGGTGACGATCACGATGGTGGTGCCCAGCCGTTCGTTGGCCGTGCGGAAGGCGGCGAAGATCTGCTCGCCGGTGTGGGAGTCCAGCTCGCCGGTGGGTTCGTCCGCGAGCAGCACCGCCGGGTTGTTGGCCAGGGCCACCGCGATCGCGACGCGCTGCTGCTGACCGCCGGACATCTGGTGGGGACGCCGGTCACGGCAGTCGCCTACTTCCAGCATCTCCAGCAGTTCCAGCGCGCGTTCGGCCTTGGCACGGCGGCCACGTCCCCGGGTCCCGGACAACTGCATGGGCAGGGCGACGTTCTGCGCGGCGGTCAGATAGGGCAGCAGGTTGCGGGAGGTCTGCTGCCAGACGAAACCGACGACCTCGCGGCGGTAGCGCAGGCGGTCCTTCGCGGTCATGGCGAGCAGGTCGTGGTCGCCGACCCGGGCCGCGCCGGCGGTGGGGGTGTCCAGGCCGGCGAGGATGTTCATGAGGGTGGACTTGCCGCTGCCGGAGGCGCCGACGAGGGCCATGAGCTCGCCCTCGCGGACCAGGAGGTCCAGGCCTTGGAGCGCCTGCACCTCCACCCCGTCCGCGGAGAAGATCCGGACCAGGCGGTCGCAGCTGATCAGGGCGTCGTGGCCGTAGGCGGGCCGGGTGCGGTCCGCGGTGGCGCGCCGGGCCAGATCGTCGAGAGTGGGTTGCGTCGTCATCGGGAAGCTCCTGCACGAGGGCTACGGCTACGGCGGTGAGGGCGGCCAGGGCGCTCCCGGAGGCCGGGGCGGGCACAGGGGCCCGGGCGGCTACGGCGGTCCCGGAGGCCGGGGCGGCAACAGAGGTCCGGGCGGCTACGGGGGCCACCAGGCGTCCAGCCGCTCCGGTGGCCACGGCGGGCCGGGCGGGCGAGACGGAGGTCGCAACTGCGGTCGCGGCTGCGGTGTTCCGGCGGGCTCATCGCGCGTCCCCCGCCCGCAACTCCCGTATCGAGCCCCGGCGGGACGTCCACCAGGCCTGCACGACGGCGACCGCGACCGCCAGCAGCAGCACCGCCACCGCCGGGAGGACCAGCGACAGCGGATCGGTCCGCAGCGCGTTCCCGCCGACGGAGGCCGCGCTCGCCGGCAGGGCGATGCCGGTCAGGTCGATGCCCGGGGAGAGCAGCCGGATGGTGGCCCAGCCCGTCAGCGCGCCGCCCGCCGCGGCGAGCAGGGCCTGCGGAAGCGACTCCAGCACGAGCAGACGCCGGCCCTGGGCGCGGGTGAGGCCCATCGTGCGCAGGCGGGCGAGGAGGGCGGCGCGCTCCGGGGCGGCGCGCAGCAGCGCGAGGAGCAGCGCGAGCACGGCGTAGCCGGCGCCGGCCGCGACCGCCGCCGTGTAGATGCGCTCGGCGCCGGACTGCAGGGGCGAGTCGACGTACCGGGCCCGCTCGGCGGAGCGCAGCTGCACGGTCGCGTCCTTGCCGGCCACCCGGCGCAGGGCGTCCGCGTCCAGATGGCCGCCGGTCACCAGCAGCGCACTGGTGCGGGCCGCCTCGCGGCTCAGTCCGGCCCGGTCCACGATCAGGAAGTCGGTGCCGATCACGGCCGGGGTCCGGTCGCGGACCAGGGTGATCCGGACGGTGACGGTGGTGCCGTCGTCCAGCCGGACCGGGAAGGGCTGCGTGCCGTAGGTCCTGGCGACCGACGGGGAGGCCAGCGCCGGCAGCGGGGTCCGGCCGTCGGCCGGCCGGCTCAGCCGCTCCTGCGGGAACGCGCCGAGCCCGGTACGGCGGGTCAGGGCCGCGTAGTCGGCGGGGGCGACGCCCGCGAGGTTCACCGGGGTCAGGTCGGTGCCCGCCTTGGCGTAGTAGTTGGCGCTCACCTCGGTCAGGCCGCGGACCCCCGGTGCCCGGCGGACCGTGCCGGCCAGCCCGTCCGGCAACGCTCCGATCGACTCGATGCGGGCGTCCGCGCCCACGGTGAGCAGGGCCGCGTGGTCGCGGGCGTCGGCCACCCCGGCCAGCACCGAGCCGCCGAAGGCGGCCGTGGTGAGCGCGGTCAGCAGCGCGAGCAGGGGCAGCACCGCGGAGACGGAGGTACGGCCCGCGCGGGCCAGCGACAGATGGCCCACCGCCCCGCGCAGCCGGCCCGCCGGGCGGGTCAGCCAGCGCAGCGGCAACGGATACAGGCGGACCAGGACCAGGGCCGCGATCACGCCCACCAGCACCGGGGCCAGCGACACCAGTTGGTCTCCGGACCCGCCCGAAGCCCCGCCGTCCCCGGCCCCGCCGGTCACGCCCCTGCGGCGCAGCGCCTCCACCGCTCCGGCCGCGATCAGCAGCAGCGTGAGCTCGGCGACCGTACGACGCCGGGAGGGGCGGGCCGACACCGTGTCCTCGCGGGGGCCGTGGACGCGGACCGCGCGGTGCGCGACAGCGGCCCGCAGGGGCAGCGCGGCGCAGGCCACGGCGGTGACCGCGCCGGCCGCGAGGACCGCGGGCAGGCGGCGGGCTCCGGGGAAGGCGGACAGGGCCGCGGCGAGTCCGGCCGCCCCGGCGGGCACGGCGACCACGGCCGTCTCGGCCAGCAGCCGCCCGGCCAGGCCGCGCAGGGAGGCACCGCGGGCGCGCAGCAGGGCGAGTTCGGCGCGCCGGCGGTCGGCGGCGAGACCGCCGGCCATCAGCAGGACGACGCCGGCGACCGCCGCGCTGCCGAACCCGGCCACCGCCATCAGTGGGCCGATGCCCGAGCTGAGCCGGTCGTAGCCGGCGAGCACGTCGTCGAGTTCGGTGCTCGTCTGCGCGGCCGGGTCGGTGGCCGCGCGCACCTGTCCGAGACCAGGGCCGGACTCCAGGGCGGCGACCGCCGACTTCAGACCGGCGAGGTCGCGGGCGTGCAGGGCGCCGGTGTCGGGGGCCACCTGCCAGTAGCGGACCGGTACTCCTTCGGTGGCCAGCAGGGCGGGCGCCGCCTCGGGCGGCAGAAGCAGGGCGCCGATCCAGTAGTACACGGGGTCGCCCCCGCCGGGGACGCGCGCCAGGGACGGGGTGCGCAGCAGGGGCTCGGTCGCCCAGTAGGCGCCGCGGGGTTCGCGCGGCTCGACGATGCCGGTGACGCGGACGGCGAGCGGGGGCCGGGACACGGCGGGCACGTGGACGACCGAACCGACCTTGACGTGCAGGCTTTTCGCCGTCTCCACGGTCACGGCGCCCTCCACCTCGGCGGTGTCGGCCGTGACGTGGCCGCTCGCGCGCGGCATGCGGCCCGTGCGCACCGAGGAATGTCCGGCGAGTCCGCTCTGCGCGACCAGGCGCATCTTGGCGGGGATGCCGTTGGGCCGGGGTATCCACGGGTCGGGGACGGGGAGGTCCTTGCTGGTCTGCACGCCGTACGACGACTGGCCGGGGTCGGTGACGAGCGGCCGTCCGACGGCGTCGAGGACGTCTGCGTACTGGCGCTGAAGGGCCGGCGGGAGCACCGCCTGTTCCCGCTGCCGGGACGGGAACTGGAGGCCGGGCTGAGGCGCGACCACGGTGAGGGTGGTGCGTGGCGGGGCGGCCTGCTCGGCGGCCCGGACCAGGCCGGCGTCCTCGTACCGGTCGAGCGCGCGCGGGAACGCGGCGGCCAGGCACGCGGTGAGCGCGACCAGCAGGGCGAGGGCTGCTGCGGCACCCGGCGCGGTGCGCAGCCGTACGCGGACCCAGGCGGGAGCGATCGTGTTCACCTCACTCACCTCCGCGGTCTCGAAGGGACACCGCCGGGTCGGCCCGGCGCAGGGTCAGCACCGCCGTGACGACGAGCGGTGCGGCGGCGACGGCCGCCAGCAGCAGGGCGACCCGGGCGACCGGCAGTTCGACCAGCACGGCCGGCACCGGTTTCGCGGCCTGTCCGGTCAGCACGATCAGCGGGATCACGGCCCGGGTCAGTACGGCGCCCAGGGCCACGCCGACCAGCAGCGCCAGCGCCACCAGCACGCCCTGTTCGGCGGCGAGCATGCGGGCCAGCTGGCGGCGCGGGGAGCCCAGGGCCCGCAGCACGGCGAATTCGGCGTCCCGTTCCCGCAGCGCCCCGGCCGCGCTCACCGCGAAGCCGACGGCGGCCAGCGCCGCCGCGATCAGGGCCGCCGCGGTGAAAGCCGCCGCGGGCCCGGCGCCGAACGGGTCGTCGCGCAGCTGGTCGGCGATCTCGTCGCGCACGACGACCTGCGCCGGTTCGACGTCGGGCACGGCCCGCAGGCCGGCGGCGACGTCCGCCGCGCGGTGCGCGTCGGTGCGCAGCCACCACTCGGTGGGCGCGGCGCTGTCGCCGTAGCGGGACTGGAGCACCCGGTTCACCGAGCGCAGGTCCATCAGGAGCCCGCCGCCGTCGTGGGCCGCGTCCGGGGCATCGCCCTGACTCGGACCGCCGCCCGTGGTCGGCAGCGCCCGTACCGAACCGATGATCCGGACCGGGAGGTTCCGGCCGCCGAAGGTCACGTCCACGCGCTGGCCGGGGCGCGCGCCCGCGGCGGTGAGGAAGCGGTCGGTCGCCAGGGCCGTGATCTCCGGCCGCGCGGGTTGCGTGACCTGGAGCCGCACGGACACGGAGCCCAGCACCCAGGGCTCGTCGTGGGGGACGTAGCCGGTGCCGTAGGTGAGGGTCAGCGGCCCGGACGACGTCACCTTCGGCGGGGTCGGGGCGGTGCTGCCGTCGGCGGAGGCGCTCAGGTCGTCGGTGCCGTCCAGGGTCGCCGTCCAGGCGGTCGGCAGCCGCAGCGGCCTGGACCTGCCGTCGCCGCCGGTGGTCTCCACCTTCGAGACGGTGAGGCGGTGCTGTTCGGCGTTGTCGACGGGCTGGATGAGCCCCAGGTCGATGCCGGTCAGCGTCAGCGGGCCCGCGGCGGCGGGCAGGGCCAGGTCCAGCCGGTGGGCGCGGCCGTCGGCCGGCAGCGCCTTCAGCGGCATCCGGTACGGGACGCCGTAGCGGTCCTCCAGGGTGACCGCGAGGTCCACCGAATCAGCCGCGGCGCGCGTACCGCCGGGGCTTGCGGCGCGCCCCGGCGTGGAGCGTGCCGAGCTGTGGAGGGCGGCCGTCAGCCGCAGCCGGCCGGTGCCCGCGGGCAGCTTGGGACCGGCCGTCGCCGTCCTGGGCGCGAGCCGGGCCAGCAGCGGCCCCACCGGCTCGGACGCCAGGTCGCGGCGCATCAGCACCGAGCCGGCCGCGTCCGAGGTGTCCAGCGCGAGCACGGTCGCGGTGCGGTCGCCGGACAGCGGCAGCGTGGTGCGTACGGCGGGCGCGACGGCCTCGACGTGCGGGACGGCGGCGTAGGTCTCGGTGCGGCCCAGCCCGCCCTCCCCGGCGGCCAGCACCCGCACCGGCGCCCCGGCCAGGAAGTCGGCCTGGTCGTCCTGTGAACGGTCCCAGGAGGCGCCCTGGCCGATCGCCAGCATGCCCAGCGCGATGGCCAGGACGAGCAGCAGCACCGGGCCCGCGCCGCGCGTCGGGCGACGGCTGAACTGCCAGCCCGCCAGCGCGGTCGGCAGTCCGCGCCCGCCGGCCGCCCGCCGTTCGGCGAGCCGGGCCACCGGCGGCAGCAGGCGCAGCGTCAGCACCGTGCCGGCCAGCAGGGCGAGCGCGGGCGCGGTGACGAGCAGTGGGTCGATGCCGAGGGCCCCGGTGCGATCGCCGCCGACCGCGCCGGAGGACTGCTGGTTCAGCTGCCAGTAGGCGACGGCGGCGATCGCCAGCAGTCCGACGTCCGCTCCGGCCCGCAGCGGCGCGGGCACCGACCGGGCCCGGCGGAGCACCGCGAACGACGACGTCAGCGCGGGCAGCGTCACCGCGAGCGCACAGCCCAGCGCCACCCCCGCCGCCACCAGCCACACCCCGGGCCGCCCGGTCGCCGAGACGTCCGGGTGCAGTCCGATCCGGGCCAGCGTCCCGTGCCCCGCGAGCAGCCCGGTCAACGGCCCGGCCAGCAGCGGCGCGCACGCCACGGCGGGCACGGCCAGCAGCAGCGCCTCCGTGGCCGCGAGGCCCGCGAGCCGCGCCCGGGAGCCGCCGCGCGCCCGCAACAGGCGTGTCTCACCGGCGCGTTCGCTGCTCAGCAGCCGCGCCACCAGCAGCAGCGCGTAACCCGCGAGCAGGGCCAGTTGCAGCGCGGCGATCAGCAGGGTCGAGCGGGCGACGAGCAGCGAGCGGTCGATCCGGTCCAGGGCGTCGGGCAGCCCGGTGGTGACGTTCGGGGCGGCGCTCGGTCCGGGGATCTTGCGCAGGTTCGCCGCGCCCTCGCGGACCGCGTCGCGCAGCGAGCCGATCCGTCCGGTGGTCAGGGTCGAGAAGTCCGCCGACGCCAGCCAGGAGGACTGCCCCGCGCTCACTCTCCCGGCGGCGAGGACGCCGGGGTCGGCCAGCAGCGGACCGTACGTGGTGAAGTCGACCTTGTGGACACCGCGCCCGCCGAGGTCGTCCAGCTGCCAGTACGGCGCGTCGGCGCGGGCGGGCCGGTACAGGCCGGTGATCGTCACCTGGGCCTTCGCGCCGCCGAGCCGGTCGGTGAGGGTGAGCCGGGCGCCGGGCCGCAGACCCAGGCGCTCCGCGGCGGTCTCGGGCAGCGCGGCCTCCAGGTCGGCCGCCGCCGCGCCCTGTCCCGTGCCGTGCGGGAGGCGCCCCGAGACGAGCCGCACCTCCGCGGGGTCGAGGGCCGCGAAGTACGTGAGGTCCGGGTCACCGGAGCGTTCCGCCGCGGGTTGCAGCGAGCGGGGGAGGGCGTACGGGCCGGACCGGGTCAGGGCGCGCACGGTCACCGGCAGTCCGTCGAACGCCGTACGGGCCCGCTCGCGTACGGCGGCGTCGGCGGCGGCGCGTGCGGAGGGCGGTACGTCGGCCTTGACGACCAGGGTGGTGCCGGCCGCGCCCCGTGGGTCGCGCAGCGAGTGGCGCAGCGCGGCGTCGCCGATCGCGCCGGAGTACGCGGTGAGCGTCGCCAGCACGGCCGTGGTGAGCAGGACCGTGAGCAGCGCGGCGGCCAGCAGCAGCCGGTGCGCGCGCGCCCGCAGCAGGATGAATCCCGTGAACCCCGCCACCCGGCTCCCCCCGCGGTTGTCCAGACCACCTCCAGGTGATGCTGTCAGAGGAGCAGGGCCCCGGGTAAGCGCTTGTAGCCCCAGCTTGATCGGATCGTGACCGGAATGCGGCGCCAGATGACCGGAATGCGGGCCTCCGAGCGCGGCCCGTGACGGGGCCGGGTGGCTCGGCCGAGGTGCGGCCGATGGGTCAGTCGGGGGTGTTCACCATGGACGCGGCCGCGTACGTCAGGTAGTTCCACAGCGTCCGCTCGTGCTCCTCGGACAGGCCCAGCTCGTCGACGGCGGCCCGCATGTGCCGCAGCCAGGCGTCGTGCGCCGCCCGGTCCACCTTGAAGGGCGCGTGCCGCATGCGCAGCCTCGGGTGACCGCGCCGCTCGCTGTACGTCGTCGGACCGCCCCAGTACTGGATCAGGAACAGCCGGAGCCGCTCCTCGGCCGGACCCAGGTCCTCCTCCGGGTACATGGCCCGCAGCTCGGGATCGGCGGCGACCCCCTCGTAGAAACGGTGGACCAGCCGGCGGAAGGTCTCCTCCCCGCCGACCTGCTCGTAGAAGGTCTGCTCCTGAAGCGTGCCGCGCCGAATCTCATTCACGTGCTCCATGGTCTCAGACGGCCGGACCGAGGACGCGGGGCTCGGGACCATCGACGGTGCTCGCCTCGGGCCGCCTCGGGCAGGACAGTGGAGGCATGGGCGCGCACACAGGCGAAAAGGGATACGAGAGGCGCGGAATCCGCGAAGGCGGCGAAGGCCGCGAAGGCCGCGAGCACCCCGAGGGCCGTGAAGGCCGTGAAGGGGGCGAGGTCGGGGGCCGCGGGGACCTGGACGGGGTCGCCGCCGTCGCCCGGGAGGCGCTGGTGCGGGAGATCGACGCGAGCGGCGCCTGGGCGTCCGATCCGGTCTGGCGCGAGGCGTTCGCCGCCGTGCCACGGCACCTGTTCGTGCCGTACTACTACGTGGGCGTGGCCGGCGGGTACGAGCGGCGCTGGGGCGAGAGCCCGGAGGCGCAGGCGCGCGAGCGCTGGCTGCGGGGTGCCTACGAGGACGCCCCGCTGGCGACCCGGCTGCGCGACGGGGAACTGGTCTCCTCCAGCAGCCAGCCCTCGCTCATGGCGCAGATGCTGGCCGAGCTGCGGGTGGCGGACGGCGACCGGGTCCTGGAGATCGGCGCCGGCACCGGCTACAACGCGGCGCTGCTCGCCCACCGGCTCGGCGACGACGACCTGGTCACCACCATCGATCTCGACCCGGAGATCACCGAGTCGGCACGCCGGCACCTGGCCGCCGCGGGCCACCACCCGGTCGTGGTCACCGGCGACGGCGCCCGCGGCGTGCCAGAACGCGCCCCCTTCGACCGGATCATCGCCACCTGCGCGCTGCCGTCGATCCCGCGCGCCTGGCTCGCCCAGTGCCACCCGGGCGCCCGGGTCCTGACGCCGATCGCCACCGGCCTGCTCGCCCTGACCGTGCGGAACGCCGCGCACGCCGAGGGTGCCTTCCTGGCCACGCCCGCCTTCTTCGTACCGCTGCGCGGCGAGGCCAGGCCCGAACCGCGGCCCCCGCGGCTGGACGGGCTGCCCGCCCGGGCCCGCGAGGACGAGCTGTTCCGCTTCCTGCTGGCCCTGACCCGCGGCGGCCTCGACCCCGGCGAGGCGTACGCCCTGTGGGAGGACGAGGGGTGCCCGGGTCGCGAACGCTACGGGATCACGGTCAACGGCGAGCGGGTGTGGGCGTGGCTGGACGACCCGGAGGGGCCGTACACCTGGCCCCTTCCGGGCTGACCGTCGCCCTCTCGGGGCTGACCGTTCCTCTCTTGGGGCCGACCGCCGCCCCGTGAGGCGTCAGCCGCGCCGGATCGTGATCGTCGTCCACGCGCCCACGTGCACCCGGTCGCCGTCCTGGAGCGGCACCGGCACGAAGGGCTGGATCGGTTCCTCGGAGCCGTTGACCGTGGTGCCGTTCGTCGAGTTCTGGTCGACGACCGCCCAGGTGCCGTCGGGCTGCTGGACCAGCACCGCGTGCTGATGCGAGACGCCCGGGTCCTCCGGAGGCACCGACAGGTCGATGTCGGGGGTGTCGCCGGTGGAGTGCCGGCGCCGGCCGATGGTGATCTGGTTGCCGGTGAGGGTGCGCTGCTGCTCGGGCGAGTACGCGGGCAGGTTCAGGCCCGCGGCCTCGGGACCGGAGCGCTGCATCATCGACATGAAGTACTCGCGGTCCGGGCCGATCGTCGCCGTCCAGGTCGCCGGATGCTGCGGGGCCTGCGGGAACTGGAGTCCGGGCGGAGCCTGCGTGGCGCCGGGCTGCGGGTAGCCGTAGCCACCGCCCTGGCCGGCACCCGGACCGCCGGGGGCACCCGGGCCGCCCGACGTGGCCGGTCCCGCGGACGACGGCGGGGAGATCACCCAGTCGTCGTCACCGCCGAAGGACGGACCGCCGCTCTGCGGGCGGCTCGTGTCCTGCGGGAACGGGGGCGGGGCAGGCGGGCCGGGCCGGTGGAAGGCCTGCGGGGCGCCGCCGGTCGCGCCGGGGCCACCGGGGCCCGCGTGCGGCGTCGGGCCGGGCGGCGGCGGGACCGGCCGCGAGGGGTCGGGACCGAAACCGGAGGGTCCGGGGTCGCCGCCGAAGCCCGAGGGCCCGGGGTCGCCGCCGAAGCCGGAGGGTCCGGAGCCGCCGGGACCACCGGGGCGGCCCGGGGGCTCGGTGCCGAACGGCGGGCCCGGCGGGATCGGCTCGGCCGGCCGGTTCATCTGGGAGGGCCGGGAGCCCTGGTAGTCGAAGGAGTCGCCGCCGCCGAAGGACGGGCCGCCGGGCGGCTGCGGGAAGCGTGCGCCCGGAACCGGACCGCCGGGACCGCCCGGACCGGGTCCGCCCGGGACACCGGGACCGCCGGGACCCCCCGGACCGGGCGCCGGCGGGCGCGGCGCGGCCGGGGTGTACGAGGTGGCCGTGTTCGTCAGGAAGTTCCAGCGGCACTCCTCGCAGAACGGCGCACCTCCCTCGCGGGGCGTGCGGCACTGCGGGCACAGCTCCGGCTCGGCGCCGGGCCGACCCGCCGCATGCGGGTGTCCACCGGCGGGACCGGGCCCACCGGGAACGCCGGGCCCACCGGGACCGCCGGGTCCTGGTGCGGGCGGGAAGCCGTAGCCGCCGACCGGGGGCGGCGGGGGAGGAGGTGGCACGGCACCGGCCATGCGGTGACCGCAGACCTCGCACCAGTCGTCGGAACCCGACTGGTGTCCGTTCGGGCAGGTCGGCATGTCGGCGCTTCCCCCTCTCCTGTCCGGCCGGTTCGACCGGATTTCTCCAACCCCGAGGGGCCAGGCTCGCTGTCTGTTGCTGTCTTGTGCTGTCTTGTTCGTTACTTCTTTACACGAACAGTCTTTGTCGACCGGGTCTCGAGAGTCATCTCGTCGGCCTCCTCGACCTTCGCCTTCAGTCGCACAGTACCTGTCGCCGCGTCGACCACGTCCACCACCTTCGCAAGCAGTTTCGCAGTATCCGCGTTCCCCGAAGCGCCGGCGAGCTGAACCGCCCGGCCCAGTTTGGCCGTTGCTCCATCGATATCACCCGCTTTGCGCAGGTCCAGCCCCTGCTGGATGGCCTGTGCCAGTTCGGCCTGCCCGGTGTAGTGGGCGACCTGCGGGTTGATGGAGGTCGAGGCGACCATGTCGTCGGTCCACACGGCCCGTACGAGACCCTGGGCGCCGAGGTTCTGTACCGATCCGTCCGAGTGCGGAACCACCAGCGAGACACGGGCGGCGAGCATCTCCTGCCCGACGGCCGCCGCGGGCACCTCCACACAGAGGTGGTAGTCGCGGGACTCGTCGCCCCAGGAGCCGGTCGGGTAGTCCCCCGCCCGCGGGCCCGCCTCGGCGCGGCGGTCCGTCAACTCCTCGACGGTCGGTGCCACTTGCTTGACGAAACGGATGCTCGTCCCGACCGGGGTCCACACCCGCAGCGCGACGTCGGCGACCTCCTTGCCCATCGCCGTCTCCATCATCTGCGTGAAGTCGGCGGCCAGGGCACCGGGATCGGCGACGATGTCGGCGGTGCCGAGCAGCGCCGAGGCGATCGATGTGACTTCTTTCACTTCCCAGTCGGTGCCCACGCCGCGCGCGTCACAGGTGAACCGGCCGGCGCACTCCTCGAGCGTCCGCTGGAGGTCCTCCGGCGCCTCGTGCTCGTTGCGGCCGTCGGTGAGCAGGATGCCGTGCCGGATGGCGACGTCCGCCGACGACAGCAGCCGGTCGGCCAGCCGCAGCCAGGTGCCGATGGCGGTGCCGCCGCCCGCGCTGAGCCTGCGCAGCGCCGTCTTGGCCTGCTCGCGTGTGCTCGTGTCGGCGACCGCGAGCCGTCCGCCGCCCGGATAGACCTCCGTGGCCACGTGTGTGCCGCCGATCACCGCGAAGTGCACACCGTCGCGCAGGGTGTCGATCGCGGCGGCCGTGGCCTCGCGGGCGTTGCGCATCTTGGTGGGCGGGTAGTCCATCGAACCCGAGCAGTCGACCATGACGGCCACCGCCGCCGACGGTCCCTGGCCGGGCGCGTACAGGTGCGGAGCCGCGACCGCGCTGCCGATGGTGCCGCCGCCGGTCGCCGTCACCGTGACGATGGCGTTGACCTCGCGGCCGCCCTCCGGCAGGTACTCGTTCTGGTACACGTCCACCGAGAACCGCGGCACGCTGGACTTCGAGAAATTGGCCATGCCTTCCCAGATCCCCCTCCGGGCCCCCGCGAGCGGGGCTGACGACTGTGCGGCTGTGTGCGGGCCGGTCCCCTCCGGCCTTCCGGAACCTCCCCGTTGCGGCTTCCCCGTGCGAACTTCCCCGCGCCGGCGTCCCGGTGCGCCACGGGGAGACCAGAGGGACTCGCCGGGGCTCCCGTCACGCGCCCCGGCGCACGTCCCTCACGCCGATCCTGCCCCCTGCGGCGGGGCCGGGAACGGCACGACGGCCACTGTTACGTTGTCGTGGCCCCCGCCGTCGAGCGCGTGACCGACCAGCACCTGGGCACTGTGCAGCGGGCGCGCGGCCGCGTCCAGGGGCAGGACCCCGGCCATCTCCTCGGCGCTCTCGGCGTAGTTCCACAGGCCGTCCGTGCACACCACGACCACACCGGGCCGGTCCGGTTTGAAGGAGGCGGTGTGCGGCTCCAGTTCGTAGGCGTCCGCGCCGAGCCAGCCGGTGATCGCGTGTGCGCGCTCGTCGGCGTACGCCTCCGCCTCGCTCATCAGGCCGGCGGCCACCATCTGCGCGGCCCAGGAGTCGTCCTCGGTGAGCCGGGCCGGCGGCGCGGTGCGGTCCAGCGGCACCCAGTAGGCGCGGCTGTCGCCGACCCAGCCCACGACCAGCAGCCCGGCGGTGACCACCGCGCCTACGAGGGTGCAGGCCGGCGCGTTCTGGTGGGGGGAGTGCTCGCGGGCGGAGGCGGGTTCCTCGGCCAGTGCGTCGACCGCGTGCGAGGCGGCGACGATCGCCTCGTGCATCGCCTGCTGCGGGTGCGTGCCCCGGGGCAGCGCGGCCAGCAGGCACTCGCTCGCCGCCCGGGAGGCCGCGAGGGAGGCGTCGTCGGGGCGGGTGGCGGAGGACACGCCGTCGCAGACGATCGCCACGGTCGCGGCAGAGCCGTCGGGCAGGGCCGTGGTGCCGACGGCGAACGCGTCCTCGTTGCGGTGGTGGCGCAGGCCCCGGTCGCTGACCGCGGCCACCGGACCCGACTCCTGCTCCATGTGGTCGCGTTCGCGCGGCTGGGCGTGCCCGCAGTTCTCGCAGTAGCCGTCGCTGTCGACCCGGCCCGCACGGCAGGCCACGCACATCGCGGCGGACTCGCCCGGGGCACCGCTCTCGGCGGCCACCCGGGGATCGGGCGCCTGCAACGGGTACTCGTCGGGCTCGTCCGGCCGGTCGAACCGCACCCCCGGCCCCGGCGCGCCGGGAGCCGTCGGCGAGGGCAGCGGGGAACCGTCCGAGTCCATGCCCGGGAGGTCCGTGGGCAGGTGTGTCCCCGACGGGTGCGCGGCGGCTTCCTGCTGCTGCGCGCGAGGCCATACGGCGCCCCGCGCGCCCTCGTCCTCGGCGGGCGAGGACGGGCGCGGCACCGAGCCGTTGTTCATCGTGAGCGTCGGCGTGTCGCCCGACGGGGCGGCGGAGGCGGACAGGTCGTATCCGCAGGCGCCGCAGAAACGGTCACCCGACTCGAGCGGCTCCGCGCAGCTCGGGCAGTTCGACAGGGCGGCCTGCTGGTGCATCTGCGACATCAACTACACCCACGTCCGGGGGCGGTAACGGTTGGCACGTTCCACCAGGTCGATCCTCTCCTCGCCGCCGGGCGCCAGCCGGGCCAGCGTGCGGTACGAACGCTCCAGGCCGAAGCGGAGTCCCCGCTCGTCCAGGTCGCTGCCGAGCAGCACCCGCCGGGCGGCCGGGTCGGCGGCCCTGCCCCCGGAGAGTATCCAGTCCAGCGCGCAGCCGAGGACCTCCGCCGACAACCGCTCGCGTCGCGCCGGGTCCAGACCGTACGCCCGCAGGGCCTCCACCTGCCCGGCGGCCGCCGTCAGATCCTCCAGGAACGGCGTGTCGGACGCGACCGCCGTACGGTGCCGCAGCCGTGCCCGTACGGCCGCCACGCGGGCCGCCGTGTAGTGAATGGAGGACTCCGGAACCGACTCCAGGGTCCGTACGGCCCCCCGCCGGTCGCCGGCGGCGAGCTGCACCCGGGCCAGGGCGAACGCCGCGCCCACATGGCTCGGGTCGGTCGACCACACCAGGCGGTAGTACTCGGCGGCGTTGTCGAGCTGGCCGAGGACCTCCGCGCACAGGCCGAGCGCCAGCTTCGGCGCGATCTCGCCGGGGAAGGCGTCGTAGACCGCGTCGAAGGCGAGGGCCGCGCCCTCGTGGTCGGCGGTGACCAGGCAGGCCACGCCCCGGTACCAGACGACCCGCCAGTCGTCGGGCTGCTGTTCCTCCAACTGGTGCAGCACTTCCAGCGCCGGGCCCGGATCGCCGGTCTGGAGCCAGGCGCGGACCTGGCGCAGCCGGGTCTCGGTCGACTGGGTGGGGGCGGCCGCGAGGGCGTTGACCAGCTCGCCGGGCGCCGACGTCAACAGGCCGGTGAGGAAGCCCGCGTTGGGGTCGGCGGGGTCCACGTGCGGCACGGGCAGGGCGAGCGCCGCGGCCGGGGCGTCGACCGGCTTGATCAGGGCCGGAGCGGCCGGCGCACCGGGCGCCGCCGCGCCACCGGCAGGGCTCGCGGTGCCTGCGGTGCCTGCGGTGTTCGTGGTACCGGCGGCTTGCGCGGTGCCTGCGGTGCTCGTGGTACCGCCGGCCTGTGCGGTGCCTGAGGCGGGCGTGGTGCCGGGTGTGAGCGCCGGCGCGGGAGACCTGCGCGGCCGTCCCGGCCGCGCCCCCAGCCGCGACACGTCGCCGTCCAGGGCCGGGAACAACTCCGTGTCCGTGACCTTCGGTTCCGGGCCGAACAGGGTCGACAGGGCGGGCCGGGCCCGGCCCGTCTGCACCGACACGACCTCCCGCAGCACGCCCGTCAGCTGCTCGGCCATCTCCTGCGCGGAGGCGAACCTGCGGGCCGGATCGGGGTCGGTGGCGCGCACCAGCAGACGGTAGAAGGACTCGTACTGCCGGAAGACCTCGATGCTGTCGGGGTCGGGCAGGGAGTCCGCGAAGACGTTCGTGTATCCCTGGAAGTCGAAGGTGAGCACGGCGAGCGTACGGCCCACCGTGTACAGGTCGCTCGCCACCGACGGGCCGACCTCCGCCACCTCCGGCGCCTGGTAGCCGACCGTGCCGTAGATCGCCGACTCGTCGTCGTCCATGCGGCGCACCGCGCCCATGTCGATCAGCTTGAGCTGGTCCTCGGTCTGGATCGCGTTGTCGACCTTGAAGTCGCAGTACAGCAGGTTGCGGCTGTGCAGATGGCCGAGCGCCTCCAGCGCCTCGATGCCGTACGCGCACGCCTGCTCCACCGGCAGCGGGTCCCGCCTGCCGTCCGGGCTGCGGCGGGAGTTGGCGATCTCCTTGAGCGACTTGCCGCCGACGTACTCCATCACGATGTAGCCGTCGAGGGAGCCGGTGCGCTGGTCGAGGTGCTCCACGAAGTTGTAGATCCGCACGATGTTGGCGTGCTCGATCTCCGCCAGGAAGCGCCGCTCGGAGATGGCCGCCGCCATCGCGTCCTGGTCACCGGTGTCCAGCAGGCCCTTGAGCACCACCCAGCGGTCCGAGACCGCCCGGTCCACGGCGAGGTAGATCCAGCCCAGACCGCCGTGCGCCAGACAGCCCACGACCTCGTACTGGCCGTGCACGATGTCCCCGGCCCGCAGCTTGGGCACGAACGAGTACGGATGGCCGCACTTGGTGCAGAAACCCTCCGTACGCCCCGGCCGGTCACCACGGGCCCGGCCGACCGGCGCCCCGCAGTCCGAACGCGAGCAGAACCGCTTGCGCTCCGGCACCTCCGGGTTCTCCAGCACCATCGAACGCGGGTCCGGACGCGGCACCTGCGGCACCTGCACCAGCCCTGCCCCGAGCCGGCCGCGGCCCGAGGAGCCCGCCGCCGAGCCCGAGCTGCGCACCGACACCGAACGGCCGGCCGATCCGCCCGACAGCGAACGCGACAGCCGCCCGGACACCGAACGGCGCGACTTCGACGACTGCGACGACGTACGCGCGCTGCGGCCGCTGCGCGCGCTGGAGCCGGAACCGCCGCTGCCCGCCGAGCCGCGCGAACCCCTGCCGCCGCCCGTCACCCCGGTGGGCGGCGAACCCACCATGCCGGTCGCCGACACCACCGGCGCCAGACCACAGGTGTCGCAGTACAGCTCACCGCCGCCGACGTCCTCGTAACGGCCGCCGCAGTCGGGCCGCTGACAGGACTGCCCCGCCTGACTCATGACTCCCCCCTACCGTCACCGTCCTGAGGGCCGCCCTGCGGCGGCACCCGTGCGGAGCCGAGCAGCTCGGCCACCGCCCGCTGGTAGCGCAGCACGGCCTGCTCGGCCACCCGCAGGTCGCACGGCGCGCTCCACAGCATGCGGCGCGCCGCGTCGTACCGCTCGACCAGCAGCGGGTCCTCCGCCAGACCGTGCCGGGCCACCTTCGCCTTGTACGCGTCCAGGCGGCCCCGCAGCTCGGCGCGGACCGCCAGCGGCGCCGTGACCGCCGTCAACGACTCACGGGCCCGCAGCAGTTCGTCCTCCGCCTTCTGCTCCAGCGAGTCCAGCAGCGGCGACAGCCGGTGCCACTGCGCCTGCCTGCGGAACTCGGCGGCCGTCGCCAGCTGCTCCTGCAACACGGTCGGCGGGCCGCTGACCACCGGCACCTCCGTGGCGGCGATCTTCGCCAGCACCTCGCCGCGCGCGGTGCGCGCCTCGGCGAGGGTGCGGTCCGCCCGCGAGAGCAGGTCCCGCAGCTTGATCAGCCGCTGCTCGGCATCCTGGCGCACCCCGAGCACCGCGTCGATCTCCCGGCGCACCTCCTCCAGGGCCCGCGCCTCGCGGTCGTACACCGTGGTGTCCGGCCGGCCGCCGCCCGGGGCCGAACTGCCCTGCGCGGGCACCCAGAAGGCGAGCGGGTCAAAGACCACGTCCTCGCGCAGCCTCGTCAGCGTGCGCGTGATGCGCTCCAGGTCGTCGCCGGCCGGGTGCTCACCGGGACGGACACCGACCGAGTGCGCGAGCCGGCGGGTGCGCTGGAGCTCCGCGGCCAGCAGATCTATGCGGGCGGGCAGCGCCGACCAGACCGCGTCGGCCGCGACCACCATGTCCAGGCTGGTCGCGTACAGCTCGTTCATCCTGTCCACGAGAGCGGCCAGCGAGAAGCTCTCGCTGAGCCGGCCCGCGCCGCCGTGCGGCCCCGGCACGTTCGCCGTGGCCGTCGCCGCGCCGGCGACCGTGACCGCCTCGCCGCGCAGCAGCTCGGTCAGCTCCACCAGGTCCTCGCGGCTGGACCAGCGGCGGCGGGCGCGGATCTCACGGGCGGTGCGCAGCGCACCCGTGTAGGCGTCGAAGTACGTCCACAGCAGGGTGATCGACGCCTCCGTCGTCGCCCAGCGCTCCCGGGTGACGCCGGTCAGTTCGGCGCCCTCCAGAAGTCTGCGGCCCGCGTGGTCCTGCAGGGCGAGGAGCGAGGTCTCGATCGCCTCGTGCTCCGCGCCGAGCCGCGCCAGCGCACGGTCCACCTCGTCCCGGTCCAGCACCGGCCCGGCGGGGTCCGTGCCGCCCATCGATCACCTCTCGCTGCGTTCCGTGTGTCGTGTCCGTCGGTCGTACGTCGGTCGGTGGCGCCTTCGCCGCCGCTGCGTGCGGGGCGCCCGGGTCACCGGTAGCTCGGTGTCGGCGGAGTGGCCGACTCCGAATCCATACCCGGCGTGGCGGACAACCACCTGTCGTACGACGCCTTCCAGCCCCCGTCCTTGCGGTAGTTCTCCAGTATTCGGTTGACCTGACGTACCAGATCGTCGGCACCCAGCTTCATCGCCACGCCGTAGTACTCCTTGGTGAACGTGCCGCCCTTCAGCTCGACCGCCGGGTCCTGCGCGGCCTGGCTGGCGGCGAGGGCGCCGTCGGTCACCACCGCGTCCACCTCGCCCAGTTGCAGCCGCACCAGGCAGTCCAGCTGGTTGGGGACGGTGGTGGAGATGTCGGTGGAGGCGGGCAGCGTGCCGTCCTTCTTGTCGGCGGACAGGTGGTCGTAGGCCGTGGAGCCGGTCGCCGAGCAGACCTTCTGCCCGGCGAGCGTCTTGTCGTAGCCCTTGATCGGCGACGTCCTCGGGGCGAGGACCTGCTGGCCGGTCAGGAAGTACGGGGCGGAGAAGGCCACCTGCTTCAGCCGGTCGCAGGTGATGGTCATGGTGCGCACCACCATGTCGACCCGGCCGCTGCGGATCGCGGGGATGCGCTCGTTGGTGGGGATGGCCCGGAACTGGACCTTGTCCGCGTCGCCGAGGATGTCCTTGGCGATGCGGTGGGCGAGGTCGATGTCGAAGCCCACCAGCGCGCCGGAGGCGTTGTTCGGGTTGCGGTAGCCCCAGCCGTAGCTGTTCTGGTCGACGCCGACCGACAGATAGCCGCGCGCCCTGATGGCGTCGACGGTGGGGCCGTCGGCGCCCGACGGGGACAGGCTCTGGTCCTGGGCGTTGGCGTCCGTGCAGGTGCCCGCCCTGGCCTGGAGGCCCTGCGCCGGGCCCTGGGCGCTGTGGGCGCCCGGGTCCGGGGCCGCGCTGTCGTGCGACTGGGTGTGCGGCAGCAGCAGGACGAACGCCAGCGCCAGGGCGCAGACGACCGCCATCGCTCCCACGCCGCCCCAGCCCCTCAGGCCGGTCCGCAGCCGTCGCACTCGCATCCTCGCGCCTCCTTTCACCCCTGTCACGCTCCCTGTCACCGGTACTCCGACAGCCTGCGTCCGATGCCCAGCAGGGCGCCGGCCGCGCCGAGCACCGTGAGCACCGCGGAACCGACCGGCAGGCCGGTCATCGCGTTCCGCCCGTCCTGTGCGGCGTCCTTGAACTCGTTCGTCTCGTGGGTGAGCGCCGACGCGAGGGAGGCGTCGACGTTGTCGAAGCACGAGCCCGTCGACTGGCTCCGGGCGCCGGCGGTGCCGATCACCTTGTCGCGTGCCTTCTGGTAGTCGCCGGAGTCGTTGGCCTCACGGGCCTGCGCGTGCCGGGACTTCCAGACCTTCATCGACTGGTTCGCGGTCTGTACGGGGCCCCGGCCGGCCGGGTCGTCGGCCAGGGAGGCGGCGCCGGCGAGGGTCTCGCCGAGGGTGCCGATCTCCTGGTCGTACGCCCAGTCGTAGGCGTCCATGACCGTGCCGTCCTTCAGGGTCTTGGTCTCGGCGCCACGGCTGACCAGGGTCAGGTTCTCGTCGCTGCGGGCCTTGAGGGAGGCGATCCGGGCGTCGTGCAGCACGTTCAGCGAGCGGACGCCGTGGGCGTAGGAGCCGTTGAGGCCGGCGCGGGCCACGCTGTGGCCGACGACCAGCCACAGCAGGACGAGCGTGGTGGCGGCGGTGGCGGAGACCAGGCCGCGGTTGAGGACCCGGTTGGTGCGGCGGTAGGTGCGGTGCTGGGCCCAGGCGAGGGCGGCCAGGGCGAGGACGCCGAGGGCGATCGCCGCCCACGGGTAGGGCGTCGCGTCGCCGTAGTCCGCGCTCAGGCGCTGGTTCTCCTTCTGGTACAGGTCCTCGGCCGCCGGGAGCATCTGGTTCTGCATGAGGTTGTTGGCGGTGCGGAGATAGGCGCCGCCGACCGGGAAGCCCTGGCGGTTGTTGGCGCGGGCCGACTCCACCAGGCCCTTGTAGCGCGGCAGGAGCTCGTTGAGCTTGGTGATGGTGGCCGCGGAGGGTGAGCCGGGGTCGGAGTTGGCGGCGGCGGTGACGAGCCCCGCGGCGGCGGTGCGGACGTCGGACTCGTAGCGCTCGCGGGTGGCTCGTGTCTCCTGGATGCCCGCCAGATAGCCGCTGGTCGCCATGGTGTTGGCGTCGGCGAGGGAGCGGTAGATGTCGGCGGCGCCGGAGCTGAGGGGCTGGCTGCTGTGCAGCACGTCGTCGGCTGCCGTGGCCCTTTCGGTGGTCTGCCAGGCGGTGACGGCGCCGAAGGCGACGAGGAGCAGGGCGAGGACGGCGCCTATGGCGCGGAGGCGGCCGGGCTCGGTGGTGGCGGCGGCGCGCAGGCGGTCCACGGCCTCGGCGAACGCGGTGCGGCGTGGGGGAGGGGTGGGTGTGGGTGCGGGTGGGCTGGGGGATGCCGCCGGTGGGGGCGGTGCGGCCGGCGACGTGGGCAGGGCGGGGCCCGGTGGTGGTGCCGAGCTGCTCGCCGGCGAGTGTGTCACTGCTGACCTCCCCCATGGTCATCCGTCGCCTCAAGTATCCCTGTCGGCACGGACATCCGCACCGGCCTTCACTGGATCTTGATCGGATCGCAGTGTCCCTGCCCATGAATACGCCGGGCGGGCCGGTTCGGTTCCCAGGTAGCTGCGGGCAGTCGTGCCGCTGGGGCGGCACGGGTGGGCGCAGCGGCACCCGCCAAGCGGCAGGGAGCTGACTCACCCCCACAGCCCCAGCTCCCGTCAGGTATTGTATTTCGTTGGCCC
>NZ_JBEXZD010000087.1:0-36018 GCF_040628575.1 Streptomyces sp. NPDC006393 | reverse complement strand
CCTCGATCCGGTCGTAGACGTTCCAGCCGGCGCCGACGAGCGTCTCGGGGCTCTGCTGGAAGGTGGTGCTGCCCGCGCTCGCTGTAGCTGTCGCTGTTCCGGCTGTTGTCGCCGGGCCGGCGGCGGCCGCGTCCTCGACCAGCGAGGGTGTTGCTTCAGCGGTCATGGATGGATACCTGCACCTATTCGCGGTCTTCTGCCGTGGCCCGGCGGCGCACCGTGAAGAGCACGGCGAGGCCCACGAGCACGACGACACCCGCGACGATCCCGATCACGACACCCGTCGACGACGAACCGTCCGAGGAGTCCCCGGAGTCCGCCGGAACGGCGGACCACCAGCTCCAGTAGCCGTCCTGCCCGTAGATGTTGCCCGCCGACGACGGCATGGTGGTGATCGACTTGATCTGGTCCGTGCGGTAGGCCTCCACCGCGTTCGGATAGGCCATGACGTTCATGTACCCCAGGTCGTACAGCCGCGACTCCATCTGCTTGACCAGGTCCGCCCGTTTGGCGGGGTCGTACTCGGCCAGCTGCTTGGCGTACAGGTCGTCGTACGTCTTGTCGCAGATGAAGTTGTCGGTGGCGCCGGTGTCCTTCGGGGTCTGCGGGCGGGCGTCGCAGGTGTGGATGGAGAGCACGAAGTCCGGGTCGGGGTTGACGGACCAGCCGTCGAAGGCCAGGTCGTACTTGCCCGCCAGCCACGGGTCGGTCACGTTGTCCAGGCAGTTCAGGGTGACCCCGATGCCCAGCTTGCCCCACCACTCCTGGAGGTACTTGCCGACCGCCTTGTCATTGGGGTCGGTGGCGTGGCACAGGACCCGGTAGTTCAGCGGCTTGCCGTCCTTGCCGACGCGCTTGCCGTCGGAGTTCTTCTTGTACCCCGCCTCGTCGAGCAGCTGCCCGGCCTTCGCCGGGTCGTACGCCAGTTCCTGCCCGGCCGACGGCTTCCAGAAGTACGTCGAGAAGCGCGGCGGGATGTAGCCCTGGCCCTCGACCGCGTGGCCCTGGAAGACCTTGTCGACGATCGCCTTGCGGTCCACCGCCATGAACAGGGCGTGCCGCACCCGCTCGTCGAGCAGGGACGGGTCACCGTCACCGAACTTCTGGCCGTTCTTGGCCTGCGCGCCCGGGTTGGTGGCCAGCGCGTAGAAGCGGCGGCCGGGCCCCTCGTTGACGTGGATGTTCTTGTCGCCCTTGAGGGAGGCTGCCTGCGCCGGCGTCAGCGAGGGCGAGCCGGCGACGAAGGACACCTCGCCCTTGCGCAGCGCGGCGACGGCGGCGTCCTGGTCCTTGTAGTACCGGAAGACCAGCTCGTCGAACTTGGGCGCGCCCCGCCAGAAGTCCTTGTTGGCCTTCAGCCGCACATAGCTGTCCGGCTTGTAGTCGGTGAGGACGAACGGGCCGTTCCCGACGATCGGGAAGGTCTTGTCGTTGTTGAACTTGGAGAAGTCGGTGACCTTCTCCCACACGTGCTTGGGCACGATCGGCACGTCCAGCGCCGTCATCGTGGCCTGCGGCTTCTTGAGCTTGATCACCAGCTGGGTGGGGCTGGGCGCGGTGACCTTCTCGAAGTTGCCGACGAAGCTGCCGTTGGCGGTGGCGGCGCCCTCGTCGGTCATCATCTTGTTGAACGTCCACGCCGCGTCCTCGGCGGTGACCGGCTGCCCGTCCGACCACTTGGTGTTGGCGCGGATCGTGTAGGTCCAGGTCAGCTTGTCCGGCGACGACTCCCACTTGGTCGCGAGCGCCGGAACGGCGTGGGCGTCCTTGGGGTCGTAGTTGGTCAGGTACTCGTACATCAGCCGGTTGATGCTGGTGCTGAGCAGCCGTACCGCCAGGAACGGGCTGAGCGAGTCGACGCTCTGGGCGACGGCGACGGTGAGGACCTTGCCGCCGCTCTTGTCGTCCTTCTGGGCCTTCGCGGCGGCCTGGGCCTGGGCGCCCTGCGCCGCCCGGGCCTGCGGCGCGGCCGAGGCCGCCGGGGTCGCGAGCCCGGACGCGAGGACGAGCGCGGCGGCGCCCGTGGCGGCGAGAAGCCGTGCCCTCCTCGGGCGGGGGCCTGTGCGTCCTCTGCCGTGCTGATCTTGTGTGTTCATGGCTCGGTGACCTCGCGTCATCGCACGCGCGGAGGTGTGGCCCCGCGCGGGGCGGCTTGAACAGTTGTGAACAGGCTTGAACGTGCTTGTGTGAGCTTGATCGGTTGACACCGGCGGAATGGATTGAGTGTCTATCAGCGGCAGTCTGCGCGCGTCAACGGTATGTCAAACCCCATGTGGCCTGCGGAAATAACAAATGAGACGCTCTATCGCCCACATTGGTGGAGACCTCTGACGCCTCCCTGGTGAGGGCGTGGCGCCGGATTTCCGCCGGTTCTGTCTGCGAACGCGCGAAGGCCCGCGCCGTCTCGTGAACGGCGCGGGCCTCGGGGAGGGGTGAGTGGGTTCGCGGCGGCCTGCGAGAGGCCGCCGGGTCACTGCTGGGGTGCGGGCGGGGGAGGGGGCGGAGTCTGGCCCGGCTGACCCTGTGGCGGGTGCGGGGGCTGCGGAGCCTGCGGGTGGCCGGGGTGGGGGTGGGGGGCGTACGGCTGGCCGGGCTGCTGCTGGGGTGCGAACTGGCCCGGCTGGCCCGGCTGGCCCGGCTGGGCGCCCGGGGCGGGGGGCTGGCCCGGGACCGGCTGACCGGGCTGTCCGGGCTGCCCTGCCTGCGGCGGGTACGGATGACCGGGCTGTCCAGGCTGCTGCGGGTACGGCTGCGGCTGTCCGGGCTGTCCGGGCTGCTGCGGGTACGGCTGCGGCTGTCCGGGCTGTCCGGGCTGCTGTGGGTACGGCTGCGGCTGTCCGGGGTGTCCGGGCTGTTGTGGGGCGTACTGACCCGGAGCGGGCTGACCCGGAGCCGGCTGTCCTGGCTGGCCCGGCTGTCCGGGATACGGCTGCTGCGGCTGCCCTGGGTACGGCTGTCCCGGGTGGGGCTGGGCGGCGTAGGGCTGCGGCTGGCCGGGCTGTCCGGGGAACGGCTGACCCGGCTGTCCCGGGAAGGGCTGGCCCGGCAGCGGCGGGGCCGCGACCGGGGGCGGGTTGCCGTCGGACGTCCACAGCCCGTGCGACTGCTGGTGGCGGACGAAGTCCTCCGCGACCATCGCCGCGAGGTTGAAGTACGCCTCGCGCACCTTCGGCCGCATCATGTCGAGGTTGACCTCGGCACCGGCGGCCAGGTGCTCGTCGAAGGGCACCACGACGACACCCCGGCAGCGCGTCTCGAAGTGGGCGACGATGTCCTCCACCTTGATCATCTTGCCGGTCTCGCGCACCCCCGAGATCACGGTGAGGGAACGGGCGACGAGGTCGGCGTAGCCGTGCGCGGACAGCCAGTCCAGCGTCGTACTGGCGCTGGAGGCACCGTCCACGGACGGCGTGGAGATGATGATGAGCTGGTCGGCGAGGTCCAGTACGCCGCGCATCGCGCTGTAGAGCAGACCGGTGCCGGAGTCGGTGAGGATGATCGGGTACTGGTTGCCCAGCACGTCGATCGCGCGGCGGTAGTCCTCGTCGTTGAACGTCGTGGACACCGCCGGGTCGACGTCGTTGGCGATGATCTCCAGACCGGACGGCGCCTGGGAGGTGAACCGCCGGATGTCCATGTAGGAGTTGAGATACGGGATCGCCTGCACGAGGTCACGGATGGTGGCCCCGGTCTCCCGGCGCACTCGGCGGCCGAGCGTACCGGCGTCCGGGTTGGCGTCGATCGCGAGGATCTTGTCCTGCCGCTCGGTGGCGAGCGTGGAGCCCAGCGCGGTGGTGGTGGTCGTCTTGCCGACACCGCCCTTGAGGCTGATCACCGCGATCCGGTAGCACGACAGCACCGGCGTCCGGATCAGGTCCAGCTTCCGTTGCCGCTCGGCCTCCTCCTTCTTGGCGCCGATACGGAAACGGGAGCCGGCCGCGGCCGGTCGGGAGCTGCGGGCCTTCTGCCTCTTGTTGTTCAGCAGCCGGTCGGACGACAGCTCGACCGCCGCCGTGTAACCGAGCGGTGCGGCCCCGGGGTTGGTCGGCTGCCGCTGGTCGTGCTGTATGGGCTGCGGCCACGCGGCACCGGCCCGCGGATCGACGGGCTGCTGCGGAGGCTGCGGTACGGAGTTCTGCGGCTGCCCTGGCTGGGGGGTGCCCTGAGGGGCGCCGGCCGGGGGGTGCGCCGTCTCGGGCTGCGGCTGACCCGGCTGGGCGGGCTGTGCGGGGTGGGCCTGCGGCTGTCCGGGCTGTGGAGGCTGCGGGGGTTGCCCGGGCTGTGCGGGCGGCTGCGGGAAGCCGTAACCGCCGGGCTGCGGGAAGCCGTAACCACCCTGAGCCTGAGCCTGAGCGGCGGGGCCGGGGCCGGGGCCGGGCTGACCGCTCTGCGGGAAGCCGTAGCCGCCGCCCTGCGCCGCCGGGCCGGGCGGCGTCGGGCCGGGCGGAGTCGGCTGCGGGAAGCCGTAACCGGCCGGAGGCGGTGGGGGAGTGGGCACGTCACCCTGCTGAGGTGCCCCGGCCGCGTTCCAGGCGGCGGGGGCGGGCTGCGGCGCCTGCGGCTGGAAGGGCGGCTGCTGGGGCGGCATCGGCTGCTGGGCCTGCCGGGGGTCCTGCTGGGGCGCCGGCGGCTGGGGCTGTGCGGGCCACTGGGCCGCGGCAGCGGGGGCGGCGGGCTGGTACGACGGCGGCAGCGGCGGAACCGTGTCCTGGGGCGCCGGCGGGGGAGCCCAGGCAGGCGGAACGTCCTGGACGTCGCCGCCTGCGGTGGTGTCGGCGGGCAGGGTCGTCCGAGGAACGGCGTCCTGCACGTCGTCGGTGGGCCGGCCGGCCGCCTCCGGGGCACCGCCCTCGAGGTCGCCTTCGGTGTCGCCTTCGGCGCCGGTGTCGGCGTCCATGCCGGTGGCCGGATCGGCCGAGGTGGTCACGGGTTCCGGCACGTCGGTGCCGGACTCGGAGCTGGAATCGGAGTCGGCCGCACCGGAGCCGGAGCCGGAGCCGGAGCCGGAGCCGGCGTCGGAATCGGTGCCGGCGTCGGAATCGCCGTCCGTGTCGACGCCTGTAGCCGCTTCCGTTTCCGTATCGGCAACGGCATCGGCATCGGCAACGGCACCCGCCATCGAAGCGGGCTCAGCCCCGAAGTCGCCGTCGGCGCGCTCCTCACCAGCCCCCGCCGAGGCGTCCTCTGAGCTGTCCGGGCCCTCCGCACTCTCCGGGCGCGTCCCGTCCTCCGCGCTCTCGGTGCCGGCGTCGGACGCTCCGGAAGCCGGCGCCTCCGCACCAGCTCGGCCCTCGTGCTCCGCCGCACCCTCCTCGGCCTCCCCGTCGCGCGCGGCAGCCTGCTGCGCCGCGTCGCGTTCCGCGAACTCCCGCTTGAGAGCGGCCGCGGAGATACGCATCGTGGCACCGCTGACGACGTCGCCGTTCCCGGCCGCGTCCTCCGCCTCCGGCGCCACAGGGGCGGCGGCGGGTGCGGGCGTGGGCGCCCAGGAGGACTGGAAGCCGCTGCTCGGCGGCGGACCCGGAAGCTCGACCGGGGGACCGACCGGCGGAGGCGGCACGGGGGCAGCGGGCGTCGCCGGGGCCGGTGCCGGGGTCTGCGGCCCCTCGCCGGCCGGGCTCGACGCGTTCTGCGTGTACCAGGCGGGTGGCGCGTAGTCGATGGTGAACTCGCCCGTCGTCTCGATGGCGGACTCCGCGTCGGACTGGTCATCGCCGGGTGTGGCCCAGCCCCCGCGGATCCCGTCCCGATCGCTGTTCACAGTTCCTCCTGGTGTGGTCGAGCACCCTCATGCCGTGCTGGGGCGACCGTTCGTGTCGTACGGGATCGGTCGCGAGCGGTCGTACGGCGACCGGACCGGAACCGTTCCGGCCCGTCCGGCCGTGTGGTCCGCCCGGTCCTCCCCCGGAGCGCCGACGGCCCAGCCGCGGGTTCTGATGCGACGCCCGGTCCCAGCCTAATCACCACGGGCAGGCTCATGGCAGGCCCGTCCGGCGCTCGGTGACCGTCCATATCACCCCGGCCCGGTCCCAACTCACCCACCGACGCGCACAGACAACCGGCCAAACCGGTCAGCATCCCCCAATGTCGGTCAGCGGATTACCGGTTCAGTCCGTTCAGTCCGTTCGGTCCGTCCAGTCCGGTTCAGTCCGGTTCAGTCCATACGACGCGGCGTACCCAGCAATCCGATCTCGGCGTCGGTGGGTTGGGTCATCACATACTGCCGGTCCCGGTCGCCGCACCACAGCGTGACGCCGTCGGGCAGCGTCGGCAGGGCCTCGACGTCCGTGCGCGGCAGCGCCATCGTGCGGCCCAGCTCGGCCGCCTCGTCCGGCGAGATCCGCTGCACGCCGACCAGCCGCGCCTGCCGTATCAGCCGGGGGGCGACCGGACTCAGGTACGGCAGCAGCGTCACCACCGACTGCCAGGGACCCGAGACCACCCGGCCCCGGGGTGGGCGCATGCCGCAGTCGCGCACCACCAGCACCGGCGTGCCGGCCGACGCGCCCTGCGGGGGTACCCGGCCCACCTCGTACACCGCCAGGCCGTTCTGCCCGCCGCCCATGGCGTGCACCATCTGCATCCAGGCCTGCGCCCGGCCCGTCTCCACGGCCACGCGCGCCCCGGTGGCCGCCGCGCGCAGGGCCAGGACCTGCGCCGTCCACAGACTGCCGATGAGCACGACGTCGTACGCCGTGGGCCGGTTCAGCCCCAGCACTGCGGGCTGTCCCTCCGGGTCCACGCCGATGACGACACCGTCGTCGCCGATGGGCAGCGCGAGCGCGTCCACCTGCTCCGCCGACAGCGCGTGCCGTCCGTGCCGCGGACCGATCAGCCCGAGACCGGCGCGCAGCCGCCCGCGCACCCGCTCGGCGACGGAGGCCGAAGTGGGATCCGGCGCACCGGGCGCCTGCGGGTTCACGGGGTTCACGGGGTTCATCGGGCTGTTCGCGGGGCCGCTGGGGCTCGCCGGGCTCATGGAGGTCGTGGAGGTCCTGTAACTCACCGGGCGCCTCCCAGGGGCAGCGTGGCGAGCATGCCGGGAACCTGCTCCCGGTCGAGGCGGGCGAGCCCCACGCCCGCCTGCCGCGCGGCGTCCTCCAGGGCGCGCCGCGCCGCCACCAGTTCGTCGTCACTGCGCCCGGTCACCCGCACATGCCCGCACAGCGCCGTCGCCTGCCGCTCCCCGGGCGAGAGCGTGAGACTGAACGTGGTGGCCAGCGCCGGCACGCTGGTGACGGCTGCCACGAGCTGCGGCAACGACGGCCCACGGCCACCGAGTTGCGGCCAGCGCCGCACCCAGTACGTGGTGTGTCGGCGGTTGTCGCAGCGCCAGCTGCGCCCGGACTCCTCGGTCCGCCGCTCCCGCGTCTCGGTGCGTCCGGCCTCCGCCGTCACCAGCGGGTTGGCGCACGCGGAGGTGGCGATGGCGGCGGTCAGCTCCTCCTCGTTGAGCACGGTCGTACGGAACCCGGCGCCGGTCAGCCGGCTCGCGAGGTGATCGGCCACGCGCACGAGGCACTTCTGCGCCCCGACCAGCCCGCCGCCCCGCGCGTCCACCGCCTCCTGGCACAGCTCCGGGTTGAGCTTCAGCGCGATCCAGGTGATCCGCACCGCGGGGGCGCCGGTCTGCTCCTGCAACGGCGCGTAGTTGGTCACGGCCACCGAGTGCTGCGGAAGATGCAGCGCGGGCGCCGGCTGGGTGTGCAGCACCACCTGTGCCGACTCCAGCCGTATCCCGTCCACCTCCAGCGCGTCCCGCACCAGCCCGACGGGCAGCGGCTGCCGCCCCCGCTCCGCCCGCAGGGCGGTGACATCGGCCTCCACCTGCACCACGGCACTGACGAAGGTCCCGTCCCCGACCATCCCGACCGGCCGCCGGTCCCGGCCACCGTAGGAATACGTCCGCAGACTGGGGTCGCACTCGAAGGCCGGCGCGAAACCGGACTCGGTGCCCGGCGGCACCGGAGTGCTCGCCGCCCGCCGCCTGCGCGCCCGCAGCGCGAGCACGGTGCCCAGCCACTCAGGAAGCGAACGCCCCCGGCGGCGTACGAAGGCGAGCGCCACGAGGGCGGCGGCGACCACGGCCGACGGCACCAGCGCGAACGGGCCGACCACCCAGCCGCAGAGCACCAGGGCGGCGGCCAGCTCCAGCAGCACCAGCCGCTGCCGCACGAAGGAACCGCCACGCCCCGAGCGCGAGGTCGGATGCGGTGCGAAGGGACCCTGGGAGCCGGACGGCCGCGTACCGGAGGGCGCGACGGGACCGTGCGAACGCGCCCCGGACGGCCCGGCGGAGCGGGGAGCGCGCGAGCCCGACCGCCTCCCGTCACTCGATCGTGATCCCGATTGCGATCGCGACCGGGCCCGTGTTGCGGAAGCCATCACTGCAAAACCCCCGAACTCTCCCGAAAACTCTCGTGCACGGCCCCTTCCGGGCCCCTGCACCCTACCCGTGCCACGGGCAGCGCCCCACAACAGGCATAGTAGGGGCCGGTGCTGACAGTCGTGGCACCAGAGGCAGCCAAGGGGCGGGGCACGGAGCGCGCGCATTCTCCACAACCCCTTCACAGCTCTGCACGGGGAGAGAGCGAAAACAGATGGCATCACGGCGGGACGAACTCAACGCCTACACCTTCGCGAAGCGCCGCATGCTCGCGTCCTTCCTCCGGCCCTCGCCGTCGGGCTCGGAGGAGGGTGCGCCCAAGCCGCTGGGCGCCGTGGTGCCCGGAGTCGTCGTCGGCGTCGTGGTCCTCGCGGTGTTCGGCGGCATCGGCCTGTTCAGCCCGACCGCGCCCAAGGGCTGGGACACACCGGGGGAGCACGTCATCGTCGCCAGCGACTCCACGACCCGGTACGTCGTGCTCAAGACGGGCAAACAGACCCAGCTGCACCCGGTGTTGAACATGGCGTCCGCCAAACTCCTCCTCGCCCCCGAGAAGGACAGCGTCATCACGGTCGACGAGAAGGTCCTCGACAGCGGCAAGCCTCCGCACGGCGCCACCATCGGCATCCCCTACGCACCCGACCGCCTGCCCTCCCCGCAGGAGGCCGAGACCGCCAAGCGCTGGGCGGTCTGCGAACGCCCCGGCGCCGGCGGCCGGGCCATCCAGAAGGCGGCGTTCGTCCTCGCCCGGAAGGAATGGTCCAGGACCGAGGGCAGCGCCCGGCTCAAGGGCGGCGACCTGATGTACGTCGTCGGCCCCGACGGCAAGAGCCAGTACGTCGTCGACGCGCGCGGCTACCGGTACCAACTGGCCGACCCGGCCGACAAGGAACTCCTCAAGGCCCTCGACACCCAGGGCCGCGCCCCGCAGCGCGTCTCCCAGGAATGGCTGGACACCCTCCACGCGGGCGACCGCATCGCCATCCCCACCATCCCCGCGAGCTACGGCACACCCGGCGCCAAGGCGGGCGCCTTCAGCGGCCTCCAGCAGTACGACCGCTACGACAAGGTCGGCATGGTCATCAAGGCCTACGACGGCCGGCGCATGCAGTACTACGTGGTGCTGCGCGGCCACGTCGCCCGCATCTCGGAGTTCACCGCCACCCTGCTGCTCAACAGCCGCGCCCTGGTCGCGGTGGGCCAGGCCGGCGAGGCCCAGCAGGTCAGCCCCGGCGCGGTCACCGACAGCACCACGTTCAAGGCGGACGAGACCTGGCCGACGTACAAGCCGCGAACGGTGAACGACGGCACCAGCGCCACCGCCGGCCGCAACACGGTCTGCAACGTCCTGCGCTCGGTCGGCGCCAAGGGCGGCGCGACGACACTGTCCACCTGGGCGGGCACCGACTTCCCCGCACAACTGCCCACCGGTTCCTCCAGCGCCTACGTCACCGCCGGCTCAGGCCTGCTCTTCCGCCAGTTCCAGGGCCAGGAGACGAACGCGGGCGGCGTCTTCCTGGTCACCGACACGGGCCTGCGCTACGCCCTGCAGTCCAACAGCGACAGCGCCACCGACGACAAGGGCATCGGCACCTCCGCCCAGCAGCGCCAGTCGGAGCTCAACGAGGCGCGGATCGCCCAGACCCGGCTCGGCTACGCCCAGGTGAATCCCACTCCCGTGCCCATCGAGTGGTCGACGTTCCTGCCGACCGGCCCGCGCCTCTCGGAGGCGGCGGCCCGCCAGCCGCAGGGCTCGTAGCGGCAGAGGAGACGAACTGATGTCGAAGGCAAGCACGCCCCGCAAACGGCGGGAACCCCGCAAGGCGCTGCACACGGCAGGTACGGCAGGCAAGGCGGGCACGGCGGCCCGAAGCGCGGGCAGGGCGGCCCGAAGGGCGGGCAAGGCGGCCCGAAGGGCAGCTCTGATCACGGCCGCCACCGCCCTCACGGCGACGACCTCGGCCATCGCCCTGCCCGCGACGGCCGCCCACGCGGACGACGGCCAGTGCACGTTCCCGGCCAAGCCGTACACGGGCCGCCCCTGGGCACTGCAACGCGTCAACCTCGACGAACTGTGGGCCCAGTCCACGGGCAAGGGCGTCCGGGTCGCGGTCATCGACACGGGAGTCGACGTCAAGAACCCCCAACTACGGCACGCGGTGGACGCCTCGAAGGGCATGAACAACCTGCCGACCAAGAACGCCAAGGGCGAGAAGATCGACCGCGGCAATCCTCACGGCACCACGGACACCGTCGGCCACGGCACGCGCGTCGCCGGCATCATCGCGGCCCGCCCCGCCAAGGGCACCGGCTTCGTGGGTCTGGCGCCCGACGCCACGATCATCCCGATCAAACAGAACGACGCGGAGGGCGACGGCACGGCCGAGACCCTCGCGCAGGCCATCAAGCACGCGGTCGACGTGGGCGCCGACGTCATCAACATCTCCCAGGACACGGCGAACGCCGTGCGGCCCGACTCCAGGCTGGAACAGGCGGTCGACGACGCCCTCGCCCATCAGGTGGTGGTCGTCGCCTCGGCCGGCAACGACGGCCTGGGCGGCAACGTCAAGATCACCTACCCGGCGTCCTACACGGGCGTCCTCGCCGTGGCGGCCTCGGACCGCAACAACGAGCGCGCCTCCTTCTCCCAGTCCGGAGACTTCGTGGGCGTGGCGGCCCCCGGCGTCGACATGATCTCCACGGTTCCCGGCGGCGGCCACTGCTCCGACAACGGCACGAGCTTCTCGGCTCCCTACGTCGCCGGGGTGGCCGCCCTCCTGAAGGCCAAGTACCCGAAGTGGACGGCCCGCGAGATCGTCGCCCAGATCGAACAGACCGCGGAACGCTCCATCCCCGGCCACGACCGCCTGGTCGGCTGGGGCGTGGTCGACCCGGTCAAGGCCCTGACCGACGTCGACCCGGCCCACCCGGTCCAGTCCCCCCACCCCGAAGGCGGCGTGACCCGGGCCGAGGCCCCCTCCGTCCCCCCTCTCCACTTCGGCGAAACCCCCGAACAACGCGACACCCGCCTCGGCACCTACGTCGTCGTCGGCGGCCTGGTCACCGTGGCGGGCCTGGGCGGCACAGCGGTCGCGGTCCGCGACGCCCGCCGCCGCCACGGGCGGGCGGGCGGTGCCTCATGACGGCGATGGCGACCACCAGCTTCATTCTGTCCGCCGTCCTGGTGGCGATGGCCTGCGTCAAGGCCTCCCGAGTACGTGCCTGGCGCACCTCGATCAACCCGTCGGCCCCCGAAGTCACGGACTCCTCCTTCGTCGTCGCCCGCATCCTGCTGCTTGTCATGGCCGTACTGGGCGTCTACACGGGCTTCCACAGCCTCGCCGTGGCCGACAACGGCTCCTGGAGCGACGCCGAGCTCACGAGCGCGGTGAAGGGAGCCACACGGGACCTGAACGGCAGCTTCGAATACGGCGACCCGTATGACGACGGCACGGCACCGGCCGACTTCGACGGCGAGTACGCCACGAAGCTGGAGGACGAGATCATCGAACACGGCGGCGGCGACGCCCCCCAGTACGGCGTGGACGCCTCCCTCACCGGCCCGACGACGGCCACCGAGGCGACCTACCGCATCACGGCCGGCGGAGCCGCCAAGGCCTTCTGCATGCACGTCACCCGCGCACACACGGACGACGTGGAATCAGTCGCCCCGGGCCTGCCGGGGGACGCGGCGAAGGTGACGATGCCGGAGTACACGTATGCGGTGTCCAGCCGGGCGGGGGAGTGCTGAGCACCGCCGCGCTCCCGCCGATCAGCGTCACCTGCAGCCCTTTCCGCCTTCCAGGGCACCGGTGTAGGCAGTGATCAGCTTCTTCACGGCGGCTGCGTCGTCGACGTCCTTCGCGTAGACCTCGATCACCGCATAGAGCGTGTGCTCGGCATGGTCCGGGCTGGCGCAGTTCGTCACACGTCCCACTGCGCCAGTGCCCGAAGAAAGGTAGACGCCACTGCCCGTCGGCTTTGCTGCGTCGAGTTTCGGGTGGGCATCGGCGACGTCGACGAGGCTGTCCGTGTCCTCCCACCGTTCTTGACTGGCCATCAACGCGATCTTGTCGTCGACATTGACCTGACAGCGCTTCCTGCTGGGGACGGGGTTCTTCTCCTGAAGATCGATGTCTTTGCCCGGGGGCAGCAGTTGTCCGAGCACCTTGGGATCGACGGAGACGCCGCAGAGGCTCTTCGGCACCTCGTACTCCTTGGCTTCGGACGTTCCGGAGCAGCCGACGACGAGTGCGCCGAGCGCTGCGAACGTCAGGGACACGCCGACAGATCGTCGGTGGATCAACTGAAGGCCTCTCATTCGGTTCGGATGAATGGTCCGGTAGGAGGAATCGCCGTTGCACTGGCCATTCCCGCCCCGCGCATACTCAGATGTCTGTCACCAGCTCCGGCGCGACCCGCTCCATGTAGTTGCCTGCTGCCGAATATCCCTTGGACGACTCATCTTCAGCCCAGGTGGCCACATCCCTGGGGTGAGAGAGGTGGTGGGCCTGGGCTGCGGCGGCAGCCGCGCTTCGCGTGTACTTCATGTTGTTGTCCTGGCCGTTTTCCCAATTCGCACCCATCTGGGCACCGGTGCCGTCCTTGGCGCTGCCTTCGGCGTCTTGGTACGCCGGCGCGGCCCCCGTTACGTGGGCGTCCGGCCGAAGCCACGTCGTGGTGGCCCGAACCGTCAAGACCAGCGACTGGCCGCGGCCGGGCACATGCGGGCCTTCACTGCCCTCCGCACCCCGGCTCCACGCGCCCACTATGACCGACGACGAGCCGGCGGTGAACGCCACACCGCAGCTCTCAGGAACCTGTTCAACAAGCTTCTCGGCTGCCTCTACCACTGCCTACGGCGCCGCACGCATTATGACCCCGATCGCGCTTTCCCAGCGGCCCTGGACCTTGCCGTCTGAGCACCTACTTGACCTACCAGCGACATGAGATGTCTTCGACTGAGCGGCAACGGCGTGGTCGCGGGTGGGAACCAGGGTGCCGTACGCGATGAGCACAGCGTCCTTGGCGAACCTCTTGCGGGGCTGAAGCGCGAGCAACGGACCGAGACGATCGATGATGCGGTCCGCCATAGACTTCGACAGCCCGAAGAGCGGTACGAGCTGTCGCAGCGTCAAGTTAGTGCGCCAGTACGCCGCAACCAGCATTGCCCGATCTTCCAGCGGCAGGCTCCATGGCCGGCCCTTACGAACCGGATCCACGCCCTCGCCCCGCAACCCGGTCACCAGCTTGCCGAACTGCCGCGAACCCAGCTCGGTGAACGGGGCCATCCAGGAAGGCTCAGACGCCGTGATCACACCAGCCACACCGTGATCGTCTCATCAGAGCTGGCGGATCGGGCTCATCCACTAGCTGCCGCTGAGCGGCGAACCCCATGTGGGATCGTGCCACGATCTTTTCATCAGGTGGGGAAGCAAGTGCCCCGCAGTGTTGGCGACCGTGTCTCGCGGCGCCCCCACCGTAGTCAGGGCGGCACTGAGCCTTGCCGACGCCGCCTCTGGCAGGTCCAAGTCGTCAAGAAGGGGAAGGATCAATAGAAGGCGGGCAGCCGTGTCCTCGACGCCTTCGGCCGCAGGGGACGGGTTGTCGGCGATGCGGACCAGTTCGGGCCACGTCAGCCCGGTCCCCGAAAGGTCTCCTTCCCAGCTGGCGATCTGCTTGGCGTAGCTCCGGCCTGGGTGGGTGAGGAGGTAGTCGATGCCGTAGTCGCCGACCAGGTTGCGGTAGATGACCACGGCTCCGGGACCGTCTGCAGCCGGTACGCGGAACACTGGCCAGCGTTCGGGATCGAAGAGGGTCTCGGACAAGGCATCGGTATCGGCGCCGTCGTCGCCGAACCACTCCGGAACGGGACGCACAGCACTCATCCCATCACCGCAGATCGCCATGAGGTAGTTCGACCAGAAGCCCGGGCGGGCCAGCAGTGACTCGCCCGCGACCAGCGGCCCGTCGTCGTATCCCTTGATCAGCACTCCGTAAGCCTGTCACCAGCCACTGACAGAGCTCCATCCCGGATTGGGTATGGAGGCGCCGCCAGTTACGGACCAGCCCTTAGACCACTGCACCTCGCTGTGACCACGCAGCAGGGGGCGTGCGGTGGTCGACTTCACAGCTTGCCGAAGACTACTCCCCGCCAGGTCCAGCCGGACGTGAGGACGGTGTTCCGCAGCGGATCGCGCAGCTGCGCGCTGTCGAAGCGGAAGGTCTCCGTCGCTTCGAGGCGACCGCTCTCCCCACGACCGAAGGTCCACTCGCGGCTGACAGTTCGGCTCGGCCCACGTGTGTACTCCGAGGACACCTCGAGCCTCGTCGGAGTCCCTACCCGCGAGACCTGCCACTGCTCCTCAAGCACGCGCACCTCGTGGTCCTTGTGGACCAGCCGCATCCGGATCCGCACAGTATGACTGATCTGGGACTGGACGAAGACCTGCTGCCAGGCGGGGTCCGTCAACCTCCACTCCGCCAGCAGGTCACACTGCTCCCCGCCGCCGTAACGGACGACGAACGGAACGTCGGGCTGATTCAGGTCGAGCAGGGCTGCTCGCAGCTCCTCGCCCGGGACTGGCGAAACCCCCAACGGTGGGTGCTGCGTACCGGTCAATTTGTCGAAGAGTCCCATAGGGGCAACCTACGAAGGATGCGGTCGTCGGCACAAGGCGCGCCAAATCCGCTGGTATCCGTTATGGCGTCGCACCGTCGTCCGGGCGGACAGTGCGCAGGAGGTCCCTGAAGTCGTCCAGGACAGCGGGATGCTGGAACTCGGTGGAGGTGAGAACCAGCCGGATCACCACCCGCTTGTGCGGATTATCCACGTCCAGCAGGGAGAGGTATACCTGCGACTGGACGAGGTCGCGGCTCTTCCCACCGACGACGGCCGTGAACGACAGGGTCTGTGTGAAGCCCGGGGCATCCGCGGAGCCCGTTTCACAGCGGTCGGTGACCATGACCGGCGTGAGGGCCTGGTCCATGCGAGCCACCGACTCGTCGGCGATCTCAGGCAGCGTTGCCGCGTCGGGCCGGTATTCACCGTCGATCGTGATGTTCGCGGTGAAGCCGGCGTCCGACGGCGGATGGAACGCGACGAACGACGTGCCCGGCACCTCGATCGCGTCGGGAGGTACGGCTCGCCAGCCTTCCGGCAGATCGAACTCGATCGGGATCGGCACCGTCGACGGCATTGGAGACTTCCTTCCTGCGATGGCGCAACTACAGGGGTGGCCTGAGGGAGGTGGGCTCAGAAGACGCTGCCGATGGCATGTCCGAGTGAACCCACACCATGGCCGACGGCACCGGCCAGGTCACCCGCGGTCTCGGCCACCTTGCCCGGGTCGACACTGAACTCGAAGCCCACCTCACCACCGAGGGCGGGGGAGATGCCCACGCTGGTCTTGAACTTCCACACGCCTTGGTTGTTCTTCCCGAAGCCGAGGTTCGCCTCCGCACCGGGACCAGCCCACCCTTCACCCGAGACACCTGCCGAGACTCCCCCGATGTCCGCGCCGAATTCGCCACCACCCTTGGCACCCGCGAATACCTCGCCTCCCACGTGCACACCATCGCCGCTCACCCCGGCGTTGGCACTGGCCTCGCCACCCACCATGCTCTCGGACTTCGCGGAAACGCCGACTGGGCCGAGAGCGACGCCGCCCTCGGCCGAGCCCTCACCACCCGCGAAGGCGCTCGCGTCTCCTTCGACTCCGTTCTGGGAGACGCCGCCGCTGGCGGAGCCTTTGGCGCCTGCGTAGGCCTCTGCCTTTCCGTCGAGCTTCCACGGCCCCCTGGTGAGCGAGCCCTCGGCGCTCGCGCTGCCCAGATCGGCGTGCGCCTCCGCCTCGCCGAGTTTGCCGGATCCGAAGTCCGGCCCCTTCGCACTCGCCCCGACACCGGGGCCGGACGTCTCGGTCTTGCCTTCGGATTTCCACCCGTCGGGTTTGGTCTGAGCGGCCTCGCCCTTGGCCTCGTCCTCGTACGTCTTGATGTCGCCGTGAGCGTGGCTGTTGAAGCCGGTGAGCGTGCCGTCATTGACGTCGGAGTCGATTACCACCCGAGTGAGGGCATTCCCGACATCAGAGTCGGTGTCGCACATGTCCTTCACGATCCGGTCGATCTCTGCCTGCCAGGAGACGACAGCCTTACCGACGGAGTGCTGATAGTCGGGGTCATGGTGCAGGGCGGTGCGTTCACCCTCGCTCAGCTTGGTGGTGTCGTAGGAAACCACGCCTCCCTCCGACACCGCCATGCCGGCCTTGATGGCGTCCGCCCGGGCCGACTCCAGCTTCTTGCGTGAGTTCGTGAAGTCGGTGTGCGCCTCACGCAGCAGCGAGGCGATGGCCTTGGCTTCAACCTGAGCGGCCTGAAACTGCTTGAGCGTAACGTTGAAGCGTCCGCTGGCGGCGTCCGCGCTCAGCCCGGACCAGCCCGGGCTCAGGGTGATGCCGCATACGTCCCGGTGGTAGGCGCGCTCCTGTTTGTGGAACTCCTTCGCCATCCCGTCCCAATGTGCTGCGGCGGTCGTGAGCGCGGACAGATCGGTCGCCATGATCTCTTCATACGTCGGCATGGGTTCCCCGTTGTTGTTGCGAAGCGATCGGCCGGTTGAGGCGGTGGCTCATGATTGAGTTCGTGAGTCGGCCCTGTCAGTACCCGTTGAACACCGACACCGAGTCCGAGTTCGCCCCGACCCCGTAGTCCGTGGTCTGGAGGGTTGTGTTGGCGCTGCGCAGGGCAGCCTTGTCCGAGGCGAGCATGTTCATCAGGTTCGTCACCTGATCCCCCCAGGCCGCGTGTGCCTTCTTCAGCGCGCCCGACGTATGCCATCCGTCGCGGAAGGCCCTGACGGCCGCGCTGGTTTCGGAGTCCGCATAGTCACCGGCCTTGCGGGTGTCAGGCTCGATGTGCTGCTCGATGGCGTTGGCGGCCGCCTGCTTCTGGGCCGGCGTCGAGGCCAACTTCTGCTGACTTCCGACCAGTCCGGGAGGTGCGGCGGATCCCCCGACATCGCCTGGGATTTGATTCAGCCTCATTCCGACGGGTTGTGCCGTCCGGCTGTCTCTCGACTCCACGTCTGCCATCAGCCTTGTCTTCCCGTGTCTGCCCGCTGCACCGGCGTCGGCTCGGGCGCCCGTGTTGCCACGCTTGGTCCGTACAGTAGCCCGTTCGCGATGCGGTCACATGCCACTCCTTCGCCCAAGTAGCCGCTGCCACGGCTTAGTTCGTGGCGGGGGAAGCCTTTTCGTCAGCCTTGAAGTCGTAGTTGATCTGGTCGCCGTTGACAGAGGTGACCTTGACCGTCACGCCCAAGGTGCTGCCGTCGTCCGCCGTGAGCTTGCAACGCATCGTGGTGCCGACCTTGCCCACGAGGTCTTCGGGGCAGGAGATGTGTGGCTTCGGCTGGCCCGTGACGGCAGCGAGCTTATCGGAGAGCGTGCTGGACAACTTGTCCGCAGACAGCTTCGGCGGCGTGGACTTTTTGACCTCGACGGAGGCCGAGCAGCCCAGGAGCAGCGTGCTGGCTGCGGTGGCCGCGAGGATCGACACGCCTGTGGTTGCCCGGGCTTTGAACATCGTGCACTCCTGGTCGGCTGGTCATACGAGAGGACCCGAAGAGCATACTGGGCGGCGTGCTGTGGACATGCCGAAAGGGCACCGGCCAAGGCGGTCACACGATTTTCCGGCGACAGACCTCTTGTATATCGCTTAACCTCATTGACGAAGACGTTTCACTGTACTGAGCAGTGGTCTGCGTCATGAGCCATGATGAGGGAACGATTGAGTCATGCGCCTTGCGTGCGGGATGTTCGACGTGAAGGTTCGAAGGAGGTGTGCAGTGTTGTGTACCGACCGAGGCCTCACAGGTTGTGGTGATAGTGCCGTCCGCAGGAGGCCTGCTCAAACGCTGAGGCAAGTGCCCGAGGCAATATAAGGCGTGATAGTGCTTCAGTGTGCACGCAAGCCCACGCTGAGCAGCGGTCCCACGAGAAAACCGGGCGTGATGATTCGTCTGCCGCGGATCGCGAGGCGTCTCCTGTGCTCTCTATCGTCACGCCAGTGCTTGTGTTGGTGCGCGGCGACGGGGTGCCGGGAACGGCGGTGTGAGGGTTTACGACTTGTCCGGTCAAGAGCCAGGCCTGCACGGGTGTTGTTTCTTGTAAGCCGTCGTGTAACCGGTGATGAGGTTTTTCATGGCCGTCTCGTCCGGCCGAGCGGGCTTCAGAACCTTGATGAGGACGCTGATGTCCTCCGTCTGTACTCCGGTGCCTCGGCACTTGATCAGCGAGACGGCACCTCGGTCGGCGTACGAGATGGAGCCACCGTCTGCGGACTTTCGCTGCTGAACGGCAACTCTGCTGTGCAGGATGTTGTCTGCGGAGTCACCCACGTCGATCCGCTCCCGGCTGACCATCAGAACCACGTCATCGTCGACGGCTACTTGGCACAGCCCTTCACCGTCCTCCGAGAACGCGTTCTCGGGTACGGTGATGCGCTTTCCGGACGCCGGCAGAAGCTTGGAGAGCGCGTCGACCGGAACGGAAGCTCCGCACACAGAATGAGGCACCGAGAACTCCCTCTTCGCCGCGCCTGACGAACAACCGACTGCCAACGCCATCACGGCAAAAGCGGAGACACCGCGCAGGACATGCGATGGACGTTTCAATGCCAGCTGCTCTCCGATTTCCTTGGGCGCCGACCGAGTGACTTTGGCTCGCGGATGTCCGCACGGCGCGCGTGAGGGCGGCGGGCGTGCGCATGCGCCGCCGTCAGCAGGGCCGCTGTTTCTGGAAGGCGCCTGTGTAGGCCGAGCTCAGGTTCTTCATCGCCGCCTCGTCCTCCCTGCCCGGCTTCAGTGTCCTGATGTAGACACTGATCTCCTCGTCCTTGTTGTCCGCCTCCTGGCACGACACCACCGACACGGCCCGTCGTCCCAAGTACGCCACCTTCCCGCCGTCTGCGGTTTTTGCGTGGCCGATACGGCGATCGTAGGCGGCGATGTTCCAAGCGGAGCGCCCGGAGTCGATGAGTTCCCTTTCGACAGAGAGCACCATTTCTCCGTCGACCTTCACCTCGCACGTGGTGACGGCGTCGCTCACGGGTGTGGCTTCTTCGAGGCTCAGATGCTTGCCTGACGCAGGCAGGAGGCGTGACAAGGCTTCGGTGGGTACAGACACCCCGCACAGTGAATCCGGAACGGAGTACTCTTTTTTCTGCCCATTCGACGAGCAGCCGGCCGATGCGGAGGCCAACACCACAGCGAGTATGGAGACCACGCGCAGCGCATGCGTTCTGTGCCTCAATTTCCGTCACTCTCCGAATTCCACTGTGCGCCCGCTGAATGACTGTTTCCAGCGGAGACGCGCGCGGCGCGGCGCAGGTCGTCGGCTGTATCGGGATTGATGTCGGGATTGTTAATCAAGGCGCGGTTGACCGATTCCTGAGCGGCATCGACAGCTGCCGTGCGGCCCTGGGAATACAGTTCCCCGGCCTCTCGGTCTGCATCGGTGGTCGTGTCCTTCTCGATGCTCTTCATGATGGACTCCTGGATGTCTTCCGAAGCCCATTCCAGCGGAGCGCCGGCGATGGGGACCCGCTCACCGACCTTCTCGATCCCCATGCCGAGGATGCGGTTCACCCACTTCTGTTTGTCAGCGGCCGCTTCGTTGAATTCCTTGTCGGACGCTGTGTGGTACTCGTAGATCGCGTCCGCGCGGGAGTCGCTCATGATGCCGGCGATCGCCGCGCCAGGCGCGACGGCAGCCTCGACTCGGCCGTCCAAGGACGCGGTTGAGTGGCTGGCGCCGTTGATGACGTGGTCGACGACCTGGGACGTGTACGCCTGCTGCGCACTGGTGATCGTCGAGTAGGCATTCGGGTCCTGCCCCACCTCTCCCAGGAAGCGCTGCGCATGACCGGGATCGAGATTCGCCGCTGCGCCGAACGTCGGAAAGAGGTCGCTGCTGGGATCTTCCTTGTACATGGCCCGCTGGAAGTCGCCCATGTACTCCGCGGTGATGTCCCCGAGGCTCCCCCGGAGGGCATACAGAGGGCCGCTCTCCTGGCCGTCCAGGTCGCCATTCTCGTTGTGCCGGATCAGTTCGGGAGATGTGCCGAACTTGTCGACGATCTGGCTGACCAGATGCGCCCGCGCCTCCGTGTGCTTGATCGCGTCGCCCGCGGCGTCGCTGTCGTAAGGCCGGCCCGTTGTCGCCGCCTCCAGGGCGTGGCCGAGGGCCTCGGGGCCGAAGCCCAGGGCGCGCTTGCTCTTGTCCTCGTCCGCGAGGACGTTCGTGTCGTTCGTGTCGATCGTCCACTCGAAGTCCTTGTCGGTGAACAGATCGAGGTACGAGCCGAAGCCGACGTGGCCGCCCGTCTTCACCGTGCCGTCCTCGTTGTAGGCGGTCGGCGTCTGGGTGAAGAACTTCTCGGCGGCCTCGGGACTGTGCCCCAGCGCTTCCAGGACGCTGTTGAGCGGGTCGTTGCCGGTGCCCAGCTTCCCCGACGGGTTGAAGCCGTAGATGTCCGGGCTGCCCGCGGGCTTGTTCATCAGGAAGCGGTACGGGTCCTCCTTGTGGAGCTGGGTGATGTGCTCCGCGATCGGAGTGAGGAACCGCGCGTCGTAGTTGCCGTACCGGAGCAGGCCGCCGAGCACCTGGTAGCCGTACGGCTTGTTCATCTGGCCGGGCTGCCAGCCGATCTGCTGGGTGCCCAGGCGCCGGAACTCCGAGTTCCACGACTCCGACAGATGCTGCTTGTGATCGGGGTCGGTGGCGTTGGCCAGCGTGTAGCCCATGACCTTCTGGAGGTCCCGTACCTCGTTGAGGCGCGTCTTGGTCGCGTCCGCGTCGGTGCCGTCGATGGACATCTCGGCGTAGAACTGCAGAGCCTTCTCCGGACCGCCGAGCCCCTGGTAGAACTCGGTGGCGAACTCGCCGTCCTTCTCCCGCGAGTTGAAGCGCAGCAGGCGATTGAGCTCCGTCAGCTCCGCGTCGGACATCTTGGCGCCCTTGCGGGCGAGTTCCAGGGCGCGCTCGACCTCGGCGTCGTTCAGGGACTCGTACGTGCTGTGGCCGGCGTTGTGTGCATCGTTGCCGTGGCTCTTGGCCAGCGCACGGGCCACGGAGGCGTCGATCTCGTCGGCGTGCGACAGGATGTCGTTGATCCGGTTCTCCAGCTGCTGCTTGGAGTCGAGCTGCTCCTGGGTTCGCTCGTCCGTGTCGCCCCGCACGTGGGGGAAGAAGCAGCGGACCTTCCCGCCGCCGATGTCCTCCACTCGGACCCCGAGACCGTCCGCGTCGTGGTTCGCTGCCGTGCGCAACTGCTTCTGCAGCGAGACCAGTTCCCTGTGCCCGTCGTCCAGCACCTGGTAGATGCTGTTCGCCTCGGTGTGGAGGTCCGAGACCTCCTTGGTCGTCTTGGTGATGAACTCCCGCGTGACCGTCGCGTTGACCCCGGCCCAGCGGGCCTTGTCCGACTTGGCCTGCATCCCCGTACGGGCGTCCTCCGACAGCGTCTTCAGACTGTCGACGGTCTTCTTCCAGTCCGTCACCGCGGTCTCGAGCTTGCCGAGGTCGACTTCCATGAGGTCCGTGAAGTTCACAGCCATCGGTGCTTCCCCTACTTGAAGTACTCGTTGAGCTTCGACACGGACACGGTGGAGCCGTCGCTGTTGCGCAGGGCGGCGGCGATCTGGACATCGTCCGAGGAGTGACGCTTCTTGCTGTAGTCGAGGTGGTTGGAGATGTGCGCACAGGCCTGGAGCACGGACTTGACCTGAGACGTCCACATCTCGGCGGTCTTGTCCAGGGCGGCGCCCATGGCGAAGGTGTGCGACTTCAGAGCGGCGGCCGCCTGCGACGTGGAGCCGGTTCCGCCCTTGCCGGTCACCGGGACGTTGGCTTGCTTGTCGAGCTTGTCGAACAGGATGAACGCCTCGTGCCCGACGGCGCCCAGGTCGTCCTCGTGGGCCACCAGATCACCCGATCCGGTTCCTCCGCCGCCGGGTTCGACCGGCACATGGTTGATGCGCATGTGGGTCGACTGTCGCTCGGCCGCCTGTGACTTGAGCTGCTCCCACTCGTCCCACGCCATGGTGGTCACCTTCCCCCGTGTGCCTGGCCTTCGCTGTCCGTGCGGGCGGATGCTGCCGTTCCGATGCTGCAGTGTTCGGTCAAATTAGCAACCCGCCTCGAGGAAAATCCGCGTCACGTCCGTTGTGCACCCAATGTCGACCGTGAAGGTTCGGAGGATCCCCGCAGCCACGGGGAGCTTCGCCGGGCGGAGTCCGCCGTCGCCGGCCTCGCATGTGGAAATTTGGTGGAGATGGCATCGACCCGTCCCGCCGTTGACGACAAACCGGGCAAAGCGTCGCGGCTGAGTCAGTCTTGCAACTGGGTTGAGACATACCCCGGTTGGTCCCCATGTGCATGCTGACTAGAGTGGGAAACACGTTGTGACGCGTGGCTCGGTTTGCGATCGTACGGAGGTTGGCCGGCCACGTCGGCCGATGTGGTGAACGGGGAAACGGGGAGGAGCGTCGTGCTTCCGGCAGACATGGTGGGGGGTGTGTCGCCCACCCGGCAGGCGAACCTGGAGGCCAGCGGCGAAGCGCTGAGCAAGTTCGTGAGCCGGGTCGACGCCGTCCTCCGCAACCTCGAGGGGTCAGCGGGCAACCCGACGAAGGTGGGCGCCCAGACGATCAGGCTGTCGTCTCTGAGCGCGGGGAGCCAGAGCGTCTTCCCTGAGGCGCACGACCTGTACCTGGAGTACCAGGGGGTGCACACGGAGCTCACCTCCCTGTCCAAAGTCCTGCATCTGCAGATCGAAGCGATCGGGATCGCCGTGCGAGGTGCGGAACACGGCTTCGACAAGCTCGAAGAGGACCAGCGTCGGCGCTTCTGGCAGATCCAGGTGCAGATCCGGGATATCCAGGGGAAGCAAGGGCCGAACGAGTCGAAGGGCGGTGCGACGCTCTGATGGCCGACAACCACAAGGCCGACCTGGACCGGGTCTCCACGCAGAACAACTACACGGACTTCACCCGTACCGCCGATGACCTTCCGCAAGGCGGAGGGTTTCTCACCAGGTTGGTGAACGGCGCCCTGCGGGCAGCCGCCCAGCAGAGTCCGTACGCGGAGACCGTGTCGCACAGCACCGACTTCGGCGGCACCCACCTTGGCCTCAACCAGTTGCTCGATCTGGTCGAGGAGACAGACCCGGAGGACCTGGAGTCCTCCGGCAAGGCACTGTGGGACGCGCGCGATGCCATCAAGTCGGCCGCCGAGGAGCTGTCGGGGCACATCGACCACGTCCACTGGGTCGGAGAGTCCGGCGACGCCTTCCGCAAGTGGGGCGGCACGCTGGTCGGCAAGGCACATCAGCTCAGCGACTTCGCCGGAGGGGCCGGCGACCAGCTCACCGCCGCCGCCGTGGGACTGGCGTCCGTGCGGGGCGCGATGCCGTCTCGTGACACGCAGGCGAACCGTAAGCGGCCCCACGAGTTCACCGAGGCCGAGAAGGCGGCGGACAAGGACGGCTACGCCGCCGCCGTGCGGGTCGAGAAGGACCGCCAGGAAGCCATCAACCAGATGAACCGGCTGGCGTCCTACTACGCGGTCTCGAACGAGCAGCTGACTGCCGTGCGCAGGAAAGCGCCCACGTTCGACACCATGCCGAACGTGGGGGTGCCCAAGCCCACAGGCTCTTCCTACCACGATGGCGGAGGGTCCGCTTCGAGCCAGAGGACGGAAGGGTCCGGCTCGGCAGCCGCCCCCAGTCGTCACACCGAAGCTGGGTCAACTTTCCCTCACATTGGCCATGGTGCTGTCGATCCCACGGTGGCGGCACGGCACATCACGGAGCCCACCGCACCACCTGATGTCCCTGTCGCTACGCCGGTCGGTACCAATATCGACACCGTCGGCACCCTGCCTCCCCCTGTGACGACCCCTCCGGTCCCGCACTCTCCGCCGGCCACCGGTATGCCGGTCTCCGATGGCGGCCCCACGCAAGTGTTCGGTGGCGGCCCCGGGGCCCCGCTGCCCAATGCCATCCCGGGCAGGGGCCCCGGTGGAGCAGGCGGGCTTCGAAACCCGGTGTCCGCACAGGGCCGAACCGGCGTATCCGGCCCGGGTGCCCAGAGCTCAGGGCGCCCTCCGGCACGGGGACCCATGAATCAGATGGGTCGCGCGACGTCCGCCGGTCAGTCGATCGGCAGGGCGACGCCGACCGGAGCGAAACCGTCGACTCCTTCCGGGCGAGCTGTCACCGGCGGCACCCCGCGCGTCGGCGGCAGCGCGGCGCCGCGAGCCACCGGCGGCCCGACCACCGGTGCAGGGCGTGCGAACGGTGTCGTAGGCGGGCGTCCCACGGCGTCACCCGGTGCATCGGCGAAGGGCAGCGGATCGAGGCTTCCTCGTGGCACGGTCGTCGGAGCCGAGGAAACGGCCGGATCCCGGTCGACAACCGGCCGGACCACTGCGCGTGGTGTCTTCGGAACACCCGAGTCCACTCAGCGGCCGGGAGCGGGAGCAGGCACCTCGATATCTCGTGGCCGTGCCGGAGGGGCCGGAGCCGAGGACATCAGCGGAAGGCCCGCCACGCGTAATTCCGTTACCCGTGCCGAGCGCAATGGCATGACGCGCGGTGGCGCCGGTCTCGTACGCGGCTCCGGCAGCAACAGCCAGGGTGATGACGGGCGGAAGGCGGAGCGAGCACCACGCCCTGGCCACGTGGACGACGAAGAGAACGAGCGACATCTGCCCACACAGCCGCGGCGCGATGTGCCGCCGGTCATCAACTGAGCGCGGACAAGGACGTACAGCACCATGAAGTCAGGGACCAGCCGACGAACCGAGCGAGCACCGCTCCGCGGGGGGCTCCGCGGAAGCCGAGCGCGTGCGGTGGGTGCGATCGTCGGCATCCTGGCCGCCCTGAGCGTGGGACTCGCGCCGACCGCCACCGCCGACGAACAGTCGAAGCAGTGGTACCTGAAGCCCATGCAGGCCGAGCAGATATGGAAGGCCAGTACGGGCAAGGGCGTGAAGGTGGCTGTCATAGACACCGGTGTGAATCCGGGCACGCCTTCATTGAAGGGACAGGTCCTGGCGGATGAGGTCCCCAAGTCGGTCGCCTACCACGCCACGCACGACTTCGTCGGCCACGGGACGACCATGGCCGAGCTGATCGCCGGTACGGGAGCCGGCGGTGGAATCAAGGGGCTGGCTCCGGGTGCGAAGATTGTTCCCTACCGTGTCCGTCTCGAAGGTCTGAAAGGCGCGGAGCTGAAGAAGAGCCCTGAGCCCTGGCAGGCGATCAGAGCGGCAGCCGACACGGATGCGAAGATCATCAGTATGTCGTACGGAGGAGTGCCCGACCCGACGGAGGAGGAGGCAGTCAAGTACGCCGCTTCCAAAGGCAAGTTGATGATCGCGGCGGTCGGTAACGCCGGGCGCGGCGACGGACAGATCGGCTTTCCCGCAGGCTTTCCCTACGTCATCGGTGTCTCCTCGATGGACAAATCCGGCAATGTGTCGAAGTTCTCCTCGCACGGCAGCTGGGTGGATCTGACGGCACCGGGTGAAGGATTCCCCGGCTGGTGCGACGCGACCTTCCGCTCCTACTGCGACAACCAGAACGGTACGAGCGCCGCCGCTGCCATCGCCTCCGCCTCCGCCGCCCTGATCTGGTCCGCCCACCCCGACTGGACGGTGAACCAGGTCACCCGGGCCCTGATCGACACGGCCGGACGCAGCTGGGCGAAGGACAACCCGAGTTCGTACCTCGGCTACGGAGCGATCCGTCCGAGGGTCGTCCTCGAGAACCCCCACTACGACCCGGGCCCTCCGGACGTCGATCCTCTCGCTGAGGAGAACGGCGGCAACGTGCTGGCCAAGTCCGCGTCCACCCCCGCGCCTTCGGCATCCGCTTCCGCATCAGCCTCGTCACAGGCCCCGGAAAAAGGTACGAGCGGCGGCACATCTGCGGCAGGATCGAACGCGCGATCGTCGAACGACAGCAGCACGCTCTGGATCGCACTCGGCGCCGCCGCGGCGGTCGTCGTGATCGGTGGTGGTGGCTTCGCCGTCATGCGGGCACGGCGCGCCCGGTGAGCCTGCCGGGGACGGACGACAGACTTCGGCAGCCCCTCGGACCGGGCTCGAGAGAGAACGTGCCGACAGGCGCCCCAAGCGTGCTCTTCGCCAACCCGGGCGCTGAGCCGACACAGTTGGACCGGACAACAGACGGAAGAAGGGCGGGCTGGTCATGGCCGGCAAGCAGAAGCTCGAAGACGCCGCAGTAGTCAAGCTGCAGAACGACATGTACACGAAGTACGACGGCATCCGGAGCCGGGTGCACAGCCTGCAGCAGGTCATCGACGGCCTCGAGGGACAGTGGCAGGGCATCGGTCGTGCCGCGTTCGACAAGAAGCAGTACGAGATCAACGAGTCCCTCCAGAACATCGGCAAGATCCTCGGTGACGTCATCGAGGCGATGACCAAGACGCGTCACATCAAGGACAGCAAGGAAGACGACGTGCGTGCGTCGGTGAACCGGATCGACGTTCACGACGGCGCGCCGACGGTCTCTCCCTTCAGCTCGTACTGACACGGGCGGCTCCACGGAATCGGCCGGGCAGCCGGCATCCATCAGGCACACACGAGCGAGACGAGGTAGACAGAGATGGGCAACAACGCCGACGGGCTGAGCGTCACTTACAACGGGCTCGACGTCGCGGCCACGCAGATCGGTAACCAGGCCAAGACGCTCGAGCGGGACCTGCACGAGCTCCGGCAGCTGGTCGTGCAGAGCCTGCAGTACTGGGAGGGCGAGGCCCAGGGCACCTTCCACGAGAAGCTGCAGAAGTGGGACAAGGAAGCCAACGACATCCACACCGCCCTGACCGGCATCGGTCACGTCGTCCACACGGCCGGCGGTGACTACATGGAGGGCGACAAGCAGGCCGCCAGCTACTTCCGGTAGGCCGACAGCCGAGAAACACGTCGGGGTGGGCGCGCGCGGGAGGCGCCCACCCCGCTGTCGTGCGCCACGTCATCCGGAAAGAAGCAGTGAACACCAACGCGCCGGATGCCGGGCGAGCCACGCGACGGATCGGCCCCTACAGCGTCATCACCGGCCTCGACAGCCGCGCACCGAGCACAGCCGTCCCTGTACGGCGGTTCATCGCTCGCAGCCGCGACGGCGACCGCACCGTCCTTCTCAGAAGGCGGCCCCGTTCACCGTTCCGCCGGCCGTGAGGACGCCCGAGGCCCGGCTGCTCTCCGCGGACGAGGGCGGTTTCATCATCGGCCGGTCCCCCAAGGCCTTGTGACATCTGCCCGAGGTGGCGTACCAGGACTCCGCCGCCCCGCTGCCCGTGCGGGACGTCGTCGTACTCGGCGTGGAACAAGGCGGTATCGCGGCGTACAGCGTTGTGGACGGCAGACTGCGATGGGCCGCGTTCTCGCGCAAGGCAACGGCGTCTGGATGATCGACGACTACTACGTCGGCGAAGTGAACACCGTGAACGTGGAAACCGGCAGGCAGATCTGGTCCTTCGCCCTGCCGTCGACGGAGAGACCCACACTGGCGGTCGACGGCAACAGGACCTTCGTCAGAGGCGGCAGGGCGCTCTACGCGCTGCCCGTCTTCTGAGAGTACGCGTGGCGCGTACGCAGTCCCCCCTGTCCCTGCGTACGCGCCAGGCACCCTGGGCGTGCGGGGCCCGGTCACCGTCGCCGGACGTCACCCCGGGTCGCCGTCGGCGCCTGCGGGAGTCCCCGTCACTCCTCGACCAACCCCACCTGAACCAACGGCCTCCCCTGCCGCCGCGACACGAACACACCGCGGCCCGCGGGCATCGGCCGGGGGCGGATGCCGCCCAGGAGGTCTCCCTCGTTGGGGTCGCCGGAGAGGACCACGCCCTGGGCGCCGAGTTCCTTGATGCGCTGCATGAAGTTCTCGTAGCCGGCGCGGTTCGCGCCCGCCGTGGAGCGGGCGATGATGAAGCGGACGCCGACGTCGCGGGCGAAGGGGAGCATCTCCGTGAGGACGGCGAGGGGGTTGCCGCTGGAGGTGGAGACCAGGTCGTAGTCGTCGATGACCACGTACACCGTGGGGCCGCGCCACCAGCTGCGGTCGCGAAGCTGCTCGGGGGTGACGTCCGAGGTCGGTGTGCGGCGCTGCATCAGGTCGGCCAGGGCGTCCATGTGATGCTGCATCTGGCTCGACATGGGGATGTACTCCGCCAGGTGCGAGGACGGGGTCACTCCCAGCAGCGAGCGGCGGTTGTCGACCACGAACAGCTTGCAGGTGTCGCCGTCGTAGCGTTCGGTGAGGCGCTGGATGAGCAGCTTCAGCAGGTTCGACTTGCCGGACTCGCTCTCGCCGAAGACGAGGAAGAACGGGTCCTGGTCGAAGTCCACGAACACCGGTTCGAGGTTGTCCTCGTCCAGGGCGAAGGAGACGCCCCGGTTCGGGAAGCGGTCGCCCGGCGGGAGCTGGGTGGCCGGGAACTCGCGGGGGAGCAGACGGACCTCGGGGGCTCCGGGCTGCTGCCAGTGCCGGGTGACCTCCGAGGAGAGGGCCGTGGTCGCGTCCGCGAGGTCCGTGTCGGAGGACAGGCCGTCGATCCGCGGGACCGCCGCCATGAAGTGCTGCTTCTGCGGCGTCTGGCCGCGTCCCGGCACGCCCGTGGGCACGTTCGCCGCGACCTTGCGGTCGAACTCGGAGTCCATCGGGTCGCCGAGCCGCAGCTCCAGGCGGTTCATCAGGTGGTCCTTCAGGTTGGAGCGGACCTCCATCGACCGTGAGGCGGTCAGGACCAGGTGGATGCCGTAACCGAGGCCGCGGGCCGCGATTTCCAGCACCAGCGGCTCCAGCGCCTCGTAGTCGGAGCGGAAGTTGCCCCAGCCGTCGATGACCAGGAAGACGTCGCCCCAGGGCTGGTCGGTGACGGAGATGTCCCCGCGGGCGCGGCGGGCGCGGAACTCCGCGATGGAGGAGATGCCCGAGGCACGGAAGTACTCCTCGCGCCGGGTCATCACGCCGTACACCTCGGCCGCCGTGCGCCGCACCTTCTCCGGGTCCAGGCGCGAGGCCACGCCGCCCACGTGCGGCAGGCCGGCCAGGGACGACATGCCGCCGCCACCGAAGTCGAGGCCGTAGAACTGCACCTCGTGCGGGGTGTGGGTGAGCGCGAAGGCGGCGACGAGGGAGCGCACCAGCGTCGACTTGCCGGACTGCGGACCGCCGAGGATCTGCATGTGTCCGGCCGCGCCGCCGAAGTCGATCCACAGCGGGTCGCGCCGCTGCTCGTACGGCTTGTCGACGATGCCGACGGGGACGACGAGCCGGCCCGCGCCCTCGTAGCCCGGCTGGGTCAGGCCGCGGCCGGGCACCGGGGCGAGCCCGGGCAGCAGCGAGTCCAGGGCGGGCGGGCTGTCCAGCGGCGGCAGCCACACCTGGTGGGCCGCCGGCCCCTGGGCCTCCAGCCGGCGCACGACCACGTCGAGCACGGTGTCGGCGAGCGCGTCGTCCTTCTCGTCGCGCTGCGGCTCCTGCCGCTGCCTCGGCACGGGTACGTACTGCACCGGCACCTCGGCGGCCGTGAACAGCACCGGCCTGCGGTCCACCGGGAGCGGCCCGCCGATCGCGGCCGCCGCCTGCTGCGAGCTCGTGCGGTACACCCCGGAGACGTACGCGGCCTTGAAGCGCACCATCTCGTCGGTGCCGAACTTCAGGAAGCCCGAACCGGGGATGTTCGGCAGCTCATAGGCGTCCGGGACGCCGAGCGCGGCCCGCGACTCCGCCGCGGAGAAGGTGCGCAGACCGATGCGGTACGACAGATAGGTCTCCAGGCCGCGCAGGCGACCCTCCTCCAGGCGCTGCGAGGCCAGCAGCAGGTGCACGCCCAGCGACCGGCCGATACGGCCGATCTGCACGAACATGTCGATGAAGTCCGGCTTGGCGGTCAGCAGTTCGCTGAACTCGTCGATGACCAGCACGAGGGACGGGATCGGCTGGAGCGGTGCGCCCGCCGCGCGCGCCTTCTCGTAGTCGTGGATGTTGGCGTAGTTGCCCGCGTCGCGGAGCATCTCCTGGCGGCGGTTGAGCTCACCGCGGATCGAGTCGCCCATGCGGTCCACGAGCGTGAGGTCGTCGGCGAGATTGGTGATCACCGCCGCGACGTGCGGGAGTTGTGCCATGCCCGCGAACGTCGCACCGCCCTTGAAGTCGGCGAGGACGAAGTTGAGCGTCTCGGAGGAGTGGGTCACGGCGAGGCCGAGGACCAGGGTGCGCAGCAGCTCCGACTTTCCGGAACCGGTCGCGCCCACGCACAGGCCGTGCGGGCCCATGCCCTCCTGGGCCGCCTCCTTCAGGTCCAGCATGACCGGCCGGCCGTCCTCGCCGACACCGATCGGCACCCGCAGCCGCTCGGCCTGCGCGCGCGGCCGCCAGGTGCGCTGGGGGTCGACGGAGGCCGCGTCGCCCAGGTTCAGCAGGTCGGTGAACTCCAGGTTGGCCAGCAGGGGTTCGTCGTCGTCCCCGCCCGAGGCGACCCTGAGCGGCGCCAGCTGCCGGGCCAGCGCCTCGGCGGCCTCGTACGACAGCACGTCCGGCGTGCCCTCGTAGACCATGCCGTGAGCCGACTCCAGGCTCAGCTCCTTGGGGCGTACGACGACGGAGAGGTCGCCGCGTCCCGCGGTGAGTTCGCCGGGCACGACCTCGATCACCGTCACGCCCTGAAGGCCCTCGGGGGAGGCCAGCAGCGAGGTGGGCGACAGGGAGACACCGTCGAGGACGATCACCAGGTGCGGCTGCTCGGGGACGGGGGATCCGGCCGGGTGGAACCGCGGCCGGCCCTGGAGGCGGGTGCCGAGCAGGTCCTCCAGCTCCGCCGGGTCGGTGGTGATCAGCCGGCGGCTGCCCGCGCCGTCCGCGACGCCCGGGGCCTGGCTGTGCGGCAGCCACTTGGCCCACTCCCACTCCGGTGCGGTGTCCCGGTGGGCGGCCACGGCGACGAGCATGTCCTCGGGGGAGTGCAGCGAGGCGAGGGAGCCGATCAGCGCACGGGCCGAGCCGCGCACGGTCGCCGGCTCGCCGCTGACCGTCACGTGGTAGAACGCGCGCAGCGACACGGCCATGGGCAGGCTCTCGAGGGTGCTGTGCGTGGCCAGGAAGCGCTGCATCGCGCCGGCGGTCAGCGGCTCCAGCTGATCCACCGGTCCGGTCTCCGGCGCGATCAGGGGGGTGGCAAGGGACTGCGGGCCGAGGCCCACGCGCACCTGCCCGAAGTCCTCGTCGCCGGTGCGCCGCTCCCACACCCGGCTGCCCTCGGCGACCAGCGCCCACAGTTGCTCAGGCGAAGGGTGCAGGTAGTACTGGGCGTCGCGCTGGACCTGTGCGGTGTCCAGGGCCGCGCGCCGGGTCTGCCCCAGGTAGCGCAGGTAGTCGCGGCGGATGTCGGCCATCTGCCCCTGGTTGCCGCGGCGGTAGCGCACCAGCATGGAGATGCCCATCGCGACCGTGGAGGCCACCATCACCATGCCCATGATCTTCATGAAGGGCTGGGCCTGCGGGTTGAAGAAGAACACCACGGAGCCGCCCATGCCGAGCATGGGCAGGAGCTGCATCAGTGCGCCTTCCTGCTGCCCGCGCGGCAGCTCCGGCGGGGGCTGCAGCACGATCTCGTCCGTGGGCACGTCCTTCGGCAGTGCCCGCGGCGGGCGCTTGACGACGATATGGCTCACTACGCACCAATTCCCTAGCCCGACCGAGGTGTTCTGTCCGCCGCCCCGTGTCAGGCGGACGCCGATCGCGCACCGCGATCCTACTGACAACCACTGACACCGGCGGGCGGTAGGGTGCCGGAGAGACGCGTGAGGAGTGGTGTGAGCAGTTGCGAATCCCCCTGGTGAAACCGGGCAATTCGCGACGTTCGATGCGCGTGCCTCTCGTACCTTCCGGTCCTGACGGCGCAGTCGGCCGACAGCGGGGGAGACACCGCACGAACTCCCACCGGAACTTGCACATGATCTTCACGGCCGGGTGTGCGCGGCGACGTGCCGACCGGCCCCACCACCGACGAGGGGGAACAGACAGGTGAGCATGACGGCCTCCGCGCCGGCCGGCGCCAACGCCGGACCGGGCACCGGAGCCCCTTCAGGGGCGGGCACGGGCTTCGGTTTCTGCCGGGTCACGATCGTGGCGCCCGACAGCCGCATCGACGTCGCACTGCCCGACGACGTACCGGTCGCCGACCTGTACCCGGAGATCCTGCGGCTCGCCCGGCAGAGCCCCGGCGAGGGCGCGCCCGTCGGATACCACCTCGTCCGCCGCGACGGCACGGTCCTCGACAGCTCCCGCTCCTTCGCCGCGCAGCGCATCCTCGACGGCGAGCTGCTCACGCTGCGCCCCTTCGCCGAGTCGCTGCCGCCCGCCGTCTTCGACGACGTCTCCGAGGCCGTCGCCTCCGCCGTCACCAGCGACCGCGCCCTGTGGGACGGCGACCTGACCCGCGTGGCCGGCCTCGTCGCCGGCGGCATCCTGCCCGCGCTGCTCGCCTTCGTGGTCTGGAGCTCGCAGCTCCGCCACGACATGCACAGCCTCCAGGGCGTCCTCGCCGCCGTCACCGGAGTGCTCCTGACCGTCTTCGCGTGCGTCCGCGCACGGGTGTACGACGACCGGGGCTCCGCCGTCGCCCTGGGCCTGGGCGCCCTGCCGAACATCGCCGTGGGCGGCTCCGGGCTGCTGCCTCTCGGCGCCGGGGAGGGCATCGGACGGCTCCAGTTCCTGCTCGCCTGCGCGGCCGTCCTGGTCGCCTCCGTCGTGCTCACCCTGGTCTCGCCGGGTGGTGACGGTCCGTTCGTGGCCTTCGTCTTCGCTTCGACGGTGGGTCTGGTCACCACGTTCATCGGGATGCTCACCGACCTCAGGCCCATCGAGACGGCCGCCGTCTGCGCCCCGCTCTCCGTGGGCGCGCTCGCCTTCCTGCCCGGGCTGTCCATGCGCTTCGCGCGGCTGCCCATCGGCTTCGCGGCGCCGAACCCCTCGCGCGGCGGCTACGCGGACGGCGAGCCGAACGCGCCCGAGCCCGTCGACGCCGAGCGCGTCGCGGCGCAGGCCCACCGCGGTCACGAACTGCTCGTCGGCCTCGTCGGCGGCTGCGCGCTCGTCTCCGTCGGAGCCTCGATCGTCCTCGGCTTCTCCAGCAACGTCTGGGCGGAGCTCCTGGCGCTGGCGACCGGAGTGGCGATGCTCATGCGCGCCGGCCTGTTCCGCTACACCGCGCAGGTAGCCGCCACCCTGGCCGCGGGCCTGGCCGCGCTCGTCTTCCTCGGCATCGGCCTCGCGCTCAACCCGCCCCTGGAGTACGTGCGCGACGCGCTGCACGGCGACACCACCGCGCTCGACATCCGCAGCCTCTGGCTCGCGGCGGCCGTCGCCGCGGCGGCCGCCCTGGTCACCGCGATCGGCCTGATCATCCCCAGGCGGGGCGTCACCCCCTTCTGGGGCCGCTTCCTGGAGATCGCGGAGAGCTTCGTCCTGCTCACCCTGGTCCCGCTGACCCTGGCCGTCTTCGACGTCTACGCGACCGTACGCGCGATGACGAGCTGAGACGGACCACAGCGTCTCGAGCTGAGCCGACGGGCGGACAACGACGAGGACCCGCGGGCCTCTTGAGCCGAGCCCACGCGGGCTTCGTGGGCCGAGTCCACGCGGGCCTTTCGAGCCGAGCCCATGCGGGCGTTTCGAGCCGAGCCCACGCGACGCTCGCCCAGCGGTCAGGCCCGAACCGGGCACCGCACCCGGCCCGGCCCCGAGCCGTGCGGCCGGGTGAGCCCGTACGCCGAGCGACGGACCGAACCCACGCGCCAATGAAAGACGACGGCCGAGGCAGCCATGGCGGCTGCCCGGCTCGGTGACGAGAGGTGCCCGACACGTGAGCTTCGGCCCACCCCCTTCCCCCTACACGCAGTCCGCCGTCGCGGCCGACCGGGCACGCAGACGCCGCCGCAACAGAGTCGTCGGCGGGACGGTCGCCGCCCTCCTGGTCGTCGCGCTCTGCGTCGGCGGCGGGCTCCTGTGGTCCGCGGGGGACCACGGCGCGCCGGACGACCACAAGGCGGCGGCCGCCCCGCAGAGCCCGGACGACGTCCGCAGCACGGTCGAGAAGGTCCCCGCCTCGCCGGAGGGCCAGGAGGTGATCGAGCACTACGCCGAACACCTGGAGAAGAACACCGACACCAACCCACGCTACGCACCGGTCACCTGGGCCACCGGAAAGATCCTCGCCAAGGCCGTCGCCAACCGCGTCGAGGGTTACCGGATCAAGCCGCACTACGACGAGACCGCCTGGACCCTCGACCTCGGCGGCTACATCTGCGCCGGCAGCAGACACGTCACCGCCGACGGCCGCACCGCGGTCGTCATCCAGCCGCCCAAGGGCGAAGGCGCCGGCGACAAGGGCGTCTGCGACCAGGTGGTGTTCCTCGACCTCAACACCGGCAAGAAGCTGTGGCAGCGCAAGATGCCCGCGGCCACCTTCGCCTACGTCACGAACACCAACCTCACCCTGACCAAGGGCGTCGTCGCGGTGGCCTGGGGGCGTGGCTCGGTGGCGTACGACATGAAGACCGGCAAGCAGCTGTGGAACAGCACGATGAGCTCCCCGTGCGAGGACAAGGGCTTCGCCGGGGGAGGCGCGCTGCTCGCCCTGGTCGGCTGCGGCGAGGCACCCGACACCACCTACAAGGTGCAGAAGCTGGATCCGCGGACCGGCAAGAACCTGTGGTCGTACAAGGTCGCGGCCGGGGTCGAGGACGTCTATCTGCCCGCCTCCGACCCGCCCGTGCTCGCCGTCGCGGCCGGGGACAGCACGGTCACCGACCTGATCACGCTCGACGACCGGGGCCGCCGGCTCGCCACCGTCTCCCTGAACGGATACGACGCCAAGTGCGACAGCCGGTCCTACGCCGGGCCGTACTTCGGCGTGGTGGAGAACTGCGACGGCATGGTCGTGGGCCCCACCCAGGTCTACGTCATGAGCAAGGAGAACATCGCGAGCGACCAGCCCTCGGACTGGATCGTGGCCTTCGACCTGGCGACCGGCAAGACGCGCGGCAAGTTCGAAGGCCGCGAACTGCAGATGGTCTACCCGCTGCGGATGAGCGGCGACGAGCTCCTGATCTACCGCGCGGGCGCCGACACCCTCGCGCCCGCCGCCCTGGTCAGCTGGAACCCCCGGACGGACAAGGAGACCCCGCTGCTGCTGTTCCAGCTCCCGGAGGACGACGCGTACGAGCTCAGCGACCCCGAGCAGTCGGACATCGTCGTGGAACAGGGCCGCATCTTCTTCTCACGGCGCGAACTGGTCCGCGACGACGACGCCCCCAAGGACAAGGTGCTGATGGCCATCGGTTACGGCAGCGCCGGACTGAAGCACTGAAGCACTGAAGCAGTGGAGTACCGAGGTGCTGAAGAAGCACCGAAGTACTGGAGCACTCGAACGGTGTGAGGGGGCGCCAACGTCTTCAAGGCACTCGTGGGCGCCGTACGGCTCGCGGGCGAGGGCCGGGACGAGATCCTGGTGGACGCGACGACGTTCCCCACGGACGGAT